>JASLCY010000106.1 GCA_030151925.1 Oligoflexus sp. | reverse complement strand
CCTGGCGGCTTTCCTCGACCAGGTCGGGATCGAAGGGATCGCCGGTCTTGAACCGCATCTCGCGCAGGACGATCTTGGGATTCGTCTTGATCAGGCCCTTCACGAAGACTTCGCCGAAGCGGCTGCGCTGGTTCTCGTTGATCGCGATGAAGATCTTGGTCTCGACGTCGCGCAGCTCGAGGTTCTGCTGCAGGTCGATATTGATCTCGACGTGCAGGTAGCCTTTGGTGCGGTAGAGGTTGCGCAGCTGGGTCTCGAAGTTCACGAGCAGGCCGCGATCGAGGCTGTCGCCCGGATCGATGGTGATGAGGTCGAGGATGTCCTGCGTGGGGATAGCCTGGTTGCCGCTGATCAGCACGCGGTCGAAGACGCGCCTCTTGCCTTCGCGCACGACGAAGACGATCTTCACCTCGCCGGTCGCGGGGTTCTTGATGATGCGCGGGTCGAAGACCTGGGCGTCCCAGAAACCCCTTTGTTTATAGAGGTTCACGAGCCGCTCGCGGCCGGCGGACACGAGCTCCTGCGAGAAGACGGGCGAGTTGCCGACGGTCGCCTTCATGTCGATCGCGTCGCTGGCTTCCGAGGGCTTCATGGAGACGAGGCCTTCGAACTGGACGTCGACGATGCGGTATTCGGGGCCCGGGTTCACGTTGAATTGGTACTCGACCGTCTCGTCGTCGACGTTCACGGCTTTCGGCCGCGAGATCTCCACGTCGTCGTAACCCGCGGCCTGGTATTTCCGGGTGAGTTCGGACGCCATCGCATCGGGGTCGGTGATCGCGGTGTCGAGGGTGTTGAGGTTGTCGTTCAGGACGATCGCGAACACGCCCGGGGTGCGGACGGCGGAGAAGACCTTGTAGGTGATCTTGCGGCCGAGGCTGCCTTCGATGCGAAGCGTCGCGGTGTTCGTCTTATCGTCGAACAGGATATCGGGCGTCTGGATGCGCTGCTGGTTGTAGCCGGCCGTCGACAGATCGCTCTCGAGCTGGGTCTGCAGGCCGCGTATCTCGTTCGAGTTGCATTCCATCCCGATGCGATAGGGCAGCTTCACCTTGGACGGCAGATGGAAACTCGTCTCGATATGGGCGACCTTGCAGACTATGCCTTCATCCACGTAGAGGTCGTAGTAGATGCCGTTGTCTTCGTTCTTTTCGACGAACTTGAGGCGCGCCTGGTAATAGCCCTGGCCCTTGAGGTCGGTGAGGAGCTCGTCGCTGATCTGCTTATGCAGCTCTTCCGAATCGACCTGGCCGATGTATTTATTCACCTTGGTCTCGATCTCGTAGCGCATCGTGCGGGTCAGGGTCTTGATGTTGAAGCCGGCGATCACGTGCGCGACCTCCGCCTCGAGGACGACCTTGTCGCCGTCGTTATAGACGTCGAGGAAGGAGAGCGAGTTGCCCTCCGCGAAGCGCGCGATGAGGTCGTCGAGCTGCGAGTTGCGGACGATGTCGGGGAATTCGCTCTTGAGGTCGGCGGCGTATTTCTGCAGGCTCTCCGACTTCGAACGGAGCTCCCACGGCTTCGCGTGGGCCGAACCCGCGGCGAGGATCGCGAGCCAGAGGCACAGGCTTCCCACCCATCCCAGGGGACGGCGCGGAGCGCGAGTTGTGAGGCCCTTGGTCATCGAAGTCCTTAATCAAAGCCGAAGCGGAACTTGAGGTCGAAACCTGTATCCTGCGGGATGTTGCTAGTGTTGGGATCGACCTTCTTATTGGTGCGGTGCTCAAGGCTGCCGGTGAAGGTGATGCCCTCGTGCAGCGGGTATTCGAAGGAGATCTTGCTGTTCGCCTCCTCGTCGAGCTGGACGACGGCGTTCGCCGTATTGAAGAGGTTGATCGGCACGTTCACCCGGGTGATGGGCCGCTGCTGGTCCTCGGAGAGGTAGGAGTCCACGTAGACCTCGCGGATCACGGTCTGGCCCGAGAGGTCGAAGAGCTTCTCGAGCGGCTCCTCGGTGAAGACCAGGAACGAGCTGAAGATCTCGTTCACCGAGGCTTTTTCCGCCGTTTTATTGGCCGTTTCCGAGACCTTGCCGGTGGTGATCAGCAGGATGATGTCGAGGTTCGTGAGCGCCGTGCCGTCGTCGCGGTTGGGCGGGTCGGAGGTCAGGCTCATCTTCGGCTGCTGCAGGTCGCCGCCGACCTGGATCGTGACCTTGTAAGGGTTGATGATCGCTTCGCCGCTGATGTCGAGCCGCGGGTTCGGCGGCGAGATCGGTTCATCGAAGCTCACCACGGCCTGCGTGATGCGGAAGGCGCGGCGATAGTTGAAGGTCCCGCTGTCGGCGATGATCTGCCCGAGCAGGAGGGGCTGCACGTCGGTGCCCTTCACCTTGAGGTTCGCCGAGAGCGTCGCCTCGATCGTCTTGTTCTTCACCAGGATCGAATGCTCGGCGATCAGGCCGACGTCGAGATTGAGGAAAGGGCTCTGCACCACCTTGCCGGCGGAGCTGTAGACCTTCGATTCATAGAGCGACGCGACGATCTCCTTGCGCAGATCGAAGTTGCCGATCGACTGGAAGCGGTCGAGCTTCAAGTTGCCGCTGAGGTTGAAGGGGACCTTGTCGCCGCTCAGCGTGAGGTCGCCGCTCACCACCGCGTCGGCGGATTTAAGCACCGGTATCTGCAGGCGATTCAGCTCGATGCGGTCGAGGTGGATGAGCAGGTGCGAAAGGTCCTGGGCCTTCGGGTCGAAGACCAGCGTGCCGTTGATCTCGAGCGTCCCTTCGCGGCCCTTGTTCGCCCGGAACCTGTGCACCACGATCCGGTCCTGCTGCACTTCCACGTCGAGGCTCACCGAGCTCAGCGCCGGTCCGTAATTCACGAGCCCTATCGCGATCGGGTTGTAGTCCTTCACGTTGAAGGGGTCGAGCTTGCGTTCCTGGATGCGCATCGAGAATTCGGGATGGCTCAGGCTGCCCCTGAGGTAGCCGTCGAGCATGAGCTCGCCGCGCGCGGTCTCCGTGAGGTTGGTGAAGCCCTTGAGGATATCGAGCTTCACCGAGCCCTGCATATGCAGGTCGAGCTTGTCCGGGAGGCGGTTGTCGCCGGCGCTGAGCTCGAGGTCGAAGAATTCGCCGTGAAGCTTGAGCGGCCGGTTCTGATCGAAGCCCCAGTGCTCGGGGGAGATCGTCACGCGGACCTTCTGGTCGCTCGCGATCTCGAGCGCCGTGGTGCGGCTGCCGAGGTTTCTGTACATCTTCGTGCGCATGTCGATGAAGACGATCTCGCCGGTCGATTTCCAGAAGTTCTTGAGCTGGCCGCTCATCGTCCACTCGGCGCTCAGGTAAGCGTAGTTGCGCGGATCGTCGGCGAAGAACTTGCCGAGCACGGCGCGCGCATCGAACTGCTTCAGGTAGATGTACCAGTCGTAGGGCAGCTCGGGTTTGCCGAAGTCGAGATTGAAGCGGCCCACGAGCGAGTTGCCCGCGTGGCGGAACTCGGGGATCTGCAGCTTCGTGCCGTCGAGGAATCCGGAGAAGGAGAAGGCCGAGACCGGCAGGTTGAAGAGGAACGGGCGCTGGAGCGCGCCTTCGAGTTTGCCTTGCAGGCGTCCGGCCGGGCCCTGCAGGTCGGTATCGAGCTCTATGAGGCCGCCGATCTTCTGCTCACGGAAGAAGCTCCCGGCGTAAGGCAGGGCGGCGAGGTCGTTCTCGCTCAGGTCGACCTTGTTCTGGCGGAACTCCTCGGTGTTGTCGTTCAGCGTGTGGAAACCGATCTTCACCAGGTCGTTGTCATCGAGGCCGAGGCCTTGCAGGATAGCCGGCACGGGCGCCTTCACCGCGGCCTTGTCGAATTCGGTCTCAACGTTGAGGCGCGCATCGAGGCGGTCGAGGCGGACCACGGAATCGCGCAGGTGCTGGCCTTTCTTATCGCCGGAGAACGTGCCTTTGAAATCGGAGAGGAGGCGCTCGCCTTCGAAGCCCAGTTCCCTGAGGTCGAGCTGGGCTTTGCCCTCATAGCGGAAGGGCTTGAGCAGGTCGCCGCTGATCTGGGCCTTGAGCGAATTGATGCCGACGGCCACCGAGGGTTTGCCGAGCGTCTTCGTGAGGCCGTTGCCGATGAAGGTCTCCGGGATCTTGCTTGCGTTCATGGTCAGCGTGAACGGCAGCTCGGGCGCGAGGCCGACCGTCATCTCATCGATGTGGAGGAGGCCGGCCGGCGCGACTTCGGCCGACAGGTCCTTGAGGATGAAACGATTCTCGGCGATCGGCAGGGTGAAGTCGGCGTCGATGTTCCTCAGATCGAAACCGGTCACGTTCAATTTATCGGCCGAGATCTCGCCGCGCACGGCGAGCTTATCGTAGGGCCCGGCGATCTTGATGTCGGCTTCCGCCTCGCCCGCGATCGGCAGCTTGACGAAATGGTTCAGGAGCGAGCCGTTCAAGGCCTTCGACGCGATGCTGAGATCCATGCCTTCCTGTTTCGCGTAATGGATCTTGCCGTTGATGGCGAGCGGCGACTGCGCGCCGTTGTTTTCGGTCCTGGGCGCGCAGAAGCCGTCGCCCTTGTCGATCGAGAAGACCTTATCGGTGACGTGCAGCGCCGCATCGAGTTCGCAGTGCGGGGCCTGCTCGTATTTCTTCGCGAGCTTCTTCACGAACGGCAGCGTGAGGTCGTCGAGGATCACCTTGCCGTCGATGTCGAGGAAGAAGGGTTTGATCTGGCCCTTGAGCTTGAGCTGGCTCGGCGCCATGCTCGCTTCGAACGCGTCGAAGTTCTCGACCTGGAGCGTGCCGAGGAGGTCCCTCATCGTCACGTGCTCGGGCTCCAGCTCGAAATCGAGGCGGCCTTCTTTCTTGAAGCCGAGGAAGCCCTTGCCTCGGACCTGCTCCTTGCCGTCCTTGATGACGCTGGCCTTCTCGAAGGTGATGCCCTCGTCGTTGATGTTGATCTCGGCCTTGGATTCATGCAGCAGAAAGCCCGCGAGCCGCGCCGCGTGCGTCTGCCCCTCGGCGTCGATATCCCAGGCGACCTTCCGATCGTCGAAGGGGATCTGCAGCTGCAGGTCGAATTTTCCGCTGAGGTCGCCGTCGGTCTTGTCGACCTTCAGGTAGCGGCCGAGTATCCCGAGGTCCGCGCGGTCGATGCGAGTCTTCAGGCGCAGGTTGAGGCCGCGCATCGTCTGGTACTTCTGCGCGCCGGGCGCGAGTTCGAACGCGAGGCGGAGATCGCCCTTGCTCAGCAGCTCCTTGGAGTCGATCGTGAAGTAGTCGCTGCGCAGGCCGAGTTCGGTCTTCGACATCTTCAGGCTGATCTTGCTGTCCTGGAGGAGCTGCGCGCCTTGCAGCGCCAGCCGGGTGCTCGCCGTCTGCAGCGCGACGCTGAACTGCGACCAGCTCTTGAAGATGAGCTCGACGTCGAGGCCCGAGACCAAAAGGTCGAGGAGCTCCTTGTCGCTCGCCTTCTCATTCAGATGCAACGAAAGCTGACCATTGTTAATGGCCAGCCTGTAGAAGGGCAGGGGAGCTTTCGGAGGCCAGGTCGGAGGCCCGGTGTCCTTCATCAGGTCAGGGAATTTCTCGACCCGCAGGAGCTGGTCGAGGGGCGGCAGGGGCAGGTGCACCTTGGGTTCGTTGATGTCGATGTCGAAGAGCTGCTTGCGGCTGAACAGCAGGGCCCGGTAGGAGATGTTCGCGGTGATGTGCGAGACCTGCAGGAGGTCCTGGCCGCCCGCGTCCTTCACCTCCACGCCGTAGACCTCGAGGCCCGGCGGCAGGAACTTCGCGCTCACGGCCTCGAACTTCACGTTGAGGTGCGTATACTCCTTGAGCTGCTCGTTGATCACGTTGCGGATCAGCCCGTGCATGTACGGGTTGTCGAGCAACAGGTTCCCGATGTATCCCGCAAGGAGGAGGATACCGACCAGGATAGCCAGCTTTTTGAGGGCTTGGATCACGAATGGGTTCTTTCGAGGGAGTTACTCGTCGCCGTCGCTGTCGAGATTCGATTGATAAAAGAGCGAATTGAGATCTGTGCCGCCGCTTGCCATCTTGGCCTGACTGGCCGTAGGGCTGGGACGCTTCTTGGGTTGAGGTCTCTTCTGGGCTTCATCTTCACCCGCTCGTGGGCGTAAACCTGTATTCTCGAACGCAGCATGGACGACTTCCGTGCTGATCGTTTTCTGTTCTTTCAGGAAAGCTTCAAAGAGGCAAGCTTCGAGTAGGGTATTTACGCCCGCGAAGGTCATGAGGCCCTGCTGCGCGATGAGCGCGAGAGACTCGGGGACCAGCACGCGGCGCGTTATGCCCATGTCCTGGAGGCGTTGGGCGAGATAGGTTTGCAGCTCGGCGCGGGAGAAGGTCTGCAGCTCGGCGAGGAGCGTTAACCTATGCTGAATATCGCGCGTGGCTTGGACGTTGTGGCCGAGCTTCTGATTGCCGAGGAGCACGAAGTTGATCTTGCAGTCGACCAGCGCCTGAACTTGGCAGAGCGAGATGATCTCATCGAAAGCCGCGCCCTCGCTCAGGAAGTGGGCATTGTCGATGATGATCGTGAGGATCTTCCCGTGCACGCTGCGCAGCGAGCTCAGCACGGAACGCGTATCGCCGTGCGCTTCGGGCAGGCCGAGGTAGCTGGCGAGGCGCGGCATGAGCCAACCGGCTTCCTTCTCCTGCTTGAGCAGCGAGAAGATCGCGGCGTCGTGGGTTTCCGGGTCGATCCTCTGATAGAGCCAGCGCGCGAGCGTGGACTTGCCGTGGCCGGGCGCCGCGACGAGCACCGTGATGCTCGCGGCCTTATGCAGGGTGAGGAGGAGGCGGGAGCACACCGCCTGCGTGCGGTCCTGCCAGTAGAGTTGGTCGAGGTCGATAGGGCCGTTTCCCGGTAGCGATTTGAGGCCCCAAAAGGCTAAGAAACGTTGGTTTTCCATAGACTGTGCTTACTCCATGCCGCGGCTGACGGTTTCATCCCGCAAGCAGATTCCAGGCGTTCTTGAATTCATCTTGGTTGAGGTCCATGTCCTTGGTCGCTTCGTCGAAGCGGCCCATGTAACCCTC
>JASLCY010000069.1 GCA_030151925.1 Oligoflexus sp. | reverse complement strand
CCCGTCTCGGCTCCGACTCCCGGCGGCCAGATCGCAGGCAACGGCGGCGTGGTCTCATGGCAAGCCGGCGAGAAAGTCGCTCGCTACTCGGTCGAGCTTTCTCCTGCCGGCCAATCGTTCGCGAACCCTTCCTACCGCTTCGGCACCACCGGAACCTCGCTCTCGCTGCAAGGCGTGAACCCCGGTTCCTACGATGTCCGCGTCGGCGCCTTCTCGGAAGTCGCCGGCCGCTGGGAATGGCAAGTCATCCAAAACGTAACTGTTCAATAAGCTTGTCTCCGCGCGAGAAATTCCGTAAACGCTTCCTCGAGGGAAGCGTTTTTTTTTGAACATCGCTGAGGCTGAAGTGGATAAAAAAGAGCTGAGACGGATCCTGCTTGAGCAGCGCCTCGCGTTATCCGAGACCGAGCTCGCCGCCGTGAGCCGGACGATCTGCGAGCGTATTTCCCGCGAACCCGCGCTGGCCTCCTTCCAGAAGATAGCCCTCTACAAGAGCTTCCGCAACGAAGTCGATCTCATGCCGCTGCTCGGCCTTTGGCCCGATCGGCGATTTTATTTTCCGCTGGTCGACGTGAAGGCTTTGACGATGACCTTCTACCCGCACGGCCTCCAGTATCAGACCAACACCTGGGGCCTCAGCGAGCCCGAGCCGGTAGGGGAGCCGCTGGTTCCCGACGCCCAGACCCTGGTGATCGTCCCGGCCCTCGCCTATGACGTGCGCGGCTATCGCCTCGGCTACGGGAAGGGCTTCTACGACCGCTTCCTGTCCGGCCTCCGCGTCGCCGCTCTCGGCGTGTGCGGATCGACTTTCCTCAAGTCTGAGCTGCCGCGCGAGAGCCACGACCGCCCGGTTGACTTCATCCAAACCGAAACGGGTTTCCTTCGGATAAGGGGACCGCATGCGTAAAGTCTCGGCCCTCCCGCTCCTCGCCCTGCTCCTGGCCGGACCTCGGCTGGCGGCGCAGACCGCTTCGATCCCGAAAATCTGGTCGGGCGAGATCGTCGAAGCCGATCAAGGCCTCGTCACGTTCTACGGCACCGTGATCGACGCCAGCGTCAAACCCAGGGACAATACCTTCGCCTTCATCCTGCAAGGGCGGAAATACCATTACCGGTATAACTTTCACGCCAAGACCAGCGATCCCCGCCTGCCGCCGCAGACCTACTGGAAAATCCATGAGGACGTCTACGACCTCGTCGAAGCGAGCCTCGTCGACGAGCGCGGCCGCCGCCGCGTCTTCAAAGGCCCCTATGCCAAGCCCCTGCTCGTGAAACCGCAGTCGCTCAGCTCCATGGGCCGCTGGTACCTCATCTACGGCAAGACCGAGGGCACGCTCAGCATGCTGCTCAAACCCTGGCACATGAATGTATCGTTAGCGGGCTGGAAGGGGAGTGTGCAAACTTTGATCGACGCCTTCACCGGCACCCTTTACCAGACCTATCGCGGCCCCAGCGCCCAGGACCCCAGCGCCCTGAGAAAAGTCATCCGGGTCTCGCGCGGGATCTCGATGTTGTATAAAATAGACCTCTATCGACAGAATGCTTATGCGCCCGATCTCGCGCGGGTTCTCGAGGCCAACGACGCGGATATCCGCTCCTGTTACACCGACCTCCTCGAAAAGCAGGGAGACGTGAAAGGAAAGTTAGCGTATTCTTTTGTATATTCGGGAAACAACCAGGGTATCAAGTCGCTCAAGCTGAGGGAGGCGACCATCACGGATCCCGGTTTCCAGGAATGCATGGATCTCAAGCTCCGCGGGCTCACTTTCCCTCTTCGGCAGAGCGTCGCGGGCGATCTTCTGTTCCAGTTCACTATCGTTGAATGAAAGGCGAGTGCATGAGCTCTGAGAGTCAGATCAAGAAACGCCGTTTATCCAATCTCCTTCTCCAGCCGATGGTGCAGACCAAGATAGGCCTCTACTGCATTCTCACGACTTTCCTCTTCGCCCTGATCATGGCGGTGATCATCTACGATAACCTCGGCGGCATTTTCAATCTCGTGTTCCAGCTCGCCTCGGGCAAGGACGAGGTGCAGGTCGCGGTCGCCAACCATCTCTCGAACATCCAAAGCTGGCTTTACGTCTGCCTCGTCGCCTACGTGGTGGCGACCATCGGCGTCTCGATCGTCTACACCCATAGACTGGTCGGTCCAACCGTGGCTTTCCGCAATCACCTCGATGCGATCGAACGCGGCGACTACTCCCATCGCACGAGCCTTCGCAAGAACGACGCCTTCCAGGAAGTCGCCGTCCGCCTGAACGAGGTTTCGGTCTTCCTCGAAGAGAAATACAAAGAGATGCGGAAGTCCTGAGGCGGCCTCTCAACCGTCGCCGAACAAAGCAATGACCTTGCGGAAGTCTCCGTCGTGCGGAGCGCGCAAGGTCATCTTATTTTGGGTCAGGGGATGGGTGAAGGTCAGCTCGCGATGATGCAGGAGCAGGCGCGCGCAATCGAACTCGTCGCGAAAGAGGCGATTGTGAGGCCCGTGGCCGTAGGTCGTGTCGCCGATCAGGGGATGGGCGGCATGCTTGAGGTGCCGCCGCAGCTGGTGCCGCCGCCCGGTCAGCGGTTTGAGCTCGAGCCAGGCGTAGCGGCTCTGCGGATAACGATCGCAGGGTTTGTCGAGAGTCAGCGTCCTGAGGATCTTCAGCTCGGTCGAAGCCTCCTGCGCAAGGCCGGTCTCGAGGCTCACCAGAGGATGATCGATGCGGTCCATCCTCGGCCAGCCGCGAACGACGCCCTCGTAGATCTTGGTGGGCCGGCGCTGGGCGAACTGCTCGGCGAGGAAGGTCGCGAACGCGGAGGATTTGGCGAAAAGCAAAACGCCCGAGGTCGCCCTATCGAGCCTGTGGACCGCGTAGACATGAGCGCCGCCGACGTAATTCCGCACGATCTGCAGCAGGGCCTGCTCGCGCCGCGAGGTCATCGCGCTGCGATGCACGAGGATCTGCGCGGGTTTATTGATCGCAATGATCGCCTCGTCTTCGTAAAGTACGCCTTCGTCATTCATCGCGCGGGCTCTCCGTATTGTAGCGAGCGAACGTCAGGATGCGGCGCGCCGGGCTCTGCTGGTCGTCCGCCGCGCTCCAGAGCGCCTCGGGATGGAAGCCGAGCTTTATCGCCAGATTCTGGCTCGCGATATTCCGGGTGTCGCAGCGCATCTCGATCTTGCTCGCTTTACGCTCCTGCAGGAGATTCTGCACCAAGGCCTGGACGGCCTCGCTCACGAATCCCTGCCGCGCGAAGAGGGGATTCACCCAAAAACCGACCTCGTAGCGGTCCGGCCCCTCGCTCCGCCTCGTCAACGACAGGCCGCCGACGAGTTCGCCCGCGCCGCGCCTGACGAGTTCGAGCAGCTCCTGATCGGGGCTGATGGGAAATTGCGACGACTCATCGAAGACTTCGGGCACCAGAAGCCGATGGCTTTCCGCCATGAGGGCGAGATAGGGCGCACGCTCCCTCACGGGTCTTATCAGCAATCGAGGGGTCGTCAGTTCCACGGATATTCCAATTAAAAAAGGGAGGCCTCGAGTCGAGTCTCCCTTTATGCATAATGCGCTTGTTCGCGGCCTATGCGGCCTCGGCTTCAGCCTTGGCCTTCTCAGCGGCGATGGTCTTGGCCTTCACATGGGCTGGAGGCAGCCTCAGGTCCCAGACTATGCCGAGCGCCTGCAGAACTTTCAAGACATAATAGGACAGGTCGATTTCCCACCAGAACCAGCCTTGGTTGGCCGTGGACTGGAAGTAATGGTGGTTATTGTGCCATCCTTCGCCGCAGGTGATGAGCGCGAGGAGGAGGCTGTTCTTGCTGTTGTCGCCCGACCGGTAGCGGATGCGGCCGAAGACGTGCGTGAGCGAGTTGATGAAGAAGGTCCCGTGGTACAGGAGGATCGTCGAGAAGAAGAAGCCCCAGAACAGGCCCGACCAGCCCCAGATCGCGAAAAGGGCGATGGCGTAGAGGGTAGGGGGCAGGAGGAAATATTTATTCAGAAAGCGCAGCTCAGGGAACTTCGCGAAGTCCTGAATGTATTTCCAGTTCGTATCGACCGTATCGGTTTGCAGGATCCAGCCGACCTGCGAATGCCAGAAGCCTTGATGAGGCGCGTGCAGGTCTTGTTCGGTATCCGAGTATTTGTGGTGGTGACGGTGATGCGCGGCCCACCAGAGCACGCCTTTTTGTGCCGAAGTCTCGGCGAGGAAGGCGAGGCAGAACTGAAAGAAACGCGAAGTCTTGTAGCTGCGGTGCGAGAAATAACGATGATAACCGGCCGTCACCCCTACCATGCGGATGTAGTAGCTGCCGAGCACCAGCCAGAACATCGTCATGTTGAAGTCGAAGGCGAACGCGGCAAGCGCCATGATATGCATCAGGACGAAAGGGATGGATCCCGCCCAATCGAACTTGCCTTTGACCTTTATTTCAAGGGCCGTAGCCGCTCTGGTTTGTGCCTGCATAAGACGCTCCTATAACCCCGTTCACTCAATCCCTATCGGCGATTATAGGCAGAAACTCTTGCAGTTCCCAAGGCTTGGAGCCAGGTTTTACCGTTGTTTTACAGTCGTGACGATGTTGTGACAAAACCCGGGACAAGGCCGGAAACCGAAAAAACCGGGCAAAACTGGTTCAAGTCCCCTTTTTTCCTGGCCTTAGTTTCTTATTTTCGACTGGACATCGCCTGATGGCCGGGCCATTGTGTGCCCGGCGAATCCTTGCCCTACACACAGCCATTGAGGTCATCATGCTCAAGATATCCAGTCTTTTTGCAGCCACCGCCAGCGTTCTGTTCCTGTCGGCCTGCGGCCAGTCCGTAGCTCCTCAGTCCAGCACCATCAAAGCGGTCGTCTCTGAACAGCAGGCGGAAGAAGCCTTTAAAATCGTTCAAGGAATCGACTACCTCCCCTTTACGTACATCGTCGACGGCTGCTACGCTCGCTCCCTCTATATGTCGATGGAACTCGCCGTTGAAGGCATCCCTAGCTCGGCGCACTATATCTACGGTGATTTGAACCCGACGTCCGACGTCGAGTGGTCTTACCACGTCGCCCCTCTCCTCAAAGTCGGCAACGAAGTGCCCTGGATCCTCGATCCGGCGTTCGAAAAAGAGCCGCTTCGCCTCCCGGACTGGATCAAACACAACAACCCGGACGGTCGCTACCAGACCGAGATCAAAGCCGGCTCGGCTTACTTCGACGACACCGGCCGCACGTCTGAATTCAACAACAGCCACATGATCCAAAACTTCGCGGAAATGCCGACCTTCCTCACGTCCGATATCGGCA
>JASLCY010000011.1 GCA_030151925.1 Oligoflexus sp. | reverse complement strand
GATCTATCTCGTCAAGAGCGTCGACGAGGTCATCACGAAGCTCGAACCGAGCATCAAAGAGTTCTACGAAAAAGCCGGCCTTCCGCTCCCGAACGCTCCCGAGACGCCCTGATCTCAATTCGTCTCGTCCAATCCCTGCAGACTCATGGTTCTCAGCTCTGCCCAGAGCTTCGACGGACCGTGGGTCTGCTCGTAATAGGCTCCCACGCGATCCAGAACGAACCTGAGGCTGAGGCGGCCGTCCTGCCGAGCTTTTTGCAGGCTCGCGAGCAGCTCCTTGCTTTGTTTCGCGCTATCGAGGCCGCGGCCGGGCATGAGTTCGGCGAAGCTTTTCGCGTCCTGATCGGTCGGCCCGCGGGTCGTCGTCAGGATGCGCGTCGTGAGGTCGAGGCTTTGCAGGAGCGTCTCGCTCTCGTGCTTTTCCGCCTGCGACAGCTTCGGATCCCATATCGTATGCACGGCCTCCTGCCACACGAGATAGTTCTCGCGCAGGAATTTTTCTTCAGGCGCGCGCCAGGCCAATGACAAAGCGAAAGGCGGGCTCTTCGCGAGGCATTTCACGCGGTCGGAAGTATGAACGCAGTCCTGCTGAAGGTCGGTCGCGCCTTTGTAATCATAACAGCGCTGCAGCAGCCAGCCTTCGTTTTGGCATTCGATGCAAAGCTGGTTGCTCGAGACGCGGCCGCAACTCTCCGGCAGGCCTTTGACGGCCGTATGTTCGGAAGGCGCTTCGGAACGCAGGGCAGGCGCCGCGGGCTCCAGGGATTCGCCGCGTTTTTCCGCGTATTTCTTGTTGGGATTATGCAACGTGCGTTGCAGTTCGCCTTGGGGAGCGCAGCTCAGCGCTGCGAGGAGCGCGCCACACATCAAAAGGCTTCTGATTTTTTCTAAGCTTCCGGGCTTCATCAGGGCACCTTTAGTTAGGGGTGCTTCTCATTATACCCTGCTTCAATTGCGCTGCGTAGTCCTCTATCCTCTGAGGCCCGACGAGCAAAGCCTTCACCTGCGGTTCGCCCTGCTCGTTGAGGATGATTTCAGCGGCGGTCCCGTCCGGGATTCCCCCGAGGCTTTCTGCATATTTCTCGTCGAAATAGTATCGATCGGCCAGTGTCGTCAGGAACGGACCTTGACACGAGCCGCGCATGAAGGTTGAGCATCGTGAAGAGACGTTCGAGCAGTCCTGCGGCGCCTGCGCTTCGAACGTGTGGTCCGGCGCCTCGGCGAGGCACACGCAGACCTCGCGTCCGTAGGATGCCTCCGGGCAGAGGGGGACAGGGCCGAGATCATAGCGAAACCGCAGATAATGCCCCGAGAAAAAGCCTATGGGATCATAACCTTTCACCTTGATGCGATAGGTCTTCGCATGCGCGTGCCGCCAGGAGACCTGCGCCGTCCACAGCAGCAGGAGAAGGAAGGGGAAGAGGACGGAGAAGAGTTGAAGACGATTATTCCGCATCATGGATCCTCTCTTCGATGGCTTGATAGAGTTTGGGCCTGATCCTCTTCCACTGCGTGAGGAAAACCAGGATCAGGATGCCTATCGAGATCAGGCCGAAGCCGTTCATCGCGAGGCTCATCATGGTGTGGCCGTAGATCATGAGCCAGCGGAGGAAGACGATGATGCACAGCCATTCGCAGGTTCGATGACGACCCGCTGCGTAGGCGGCCACGGCTAACGCCAAGGCGCCGAAGGTGAAGAGGATCCCGTAGAGGAATTCGAGCAGCAGCCGATGATCGAAGCCTTTAAGGCTGGCGACGATCATGAAGAGCGCCGTGAAGATCCCGATCGCGCAGAAGGCCGCGAAACCGTAGCGCGTGCCGGGCGGATAGGCCTGTCTTTGGATGAGCACGCTCACGGCCCAGGCGAGAAGCCCGAGGCTCGTCGCCAGGTAGAAGGAGGGAGCGCCGGCACTGGCGAGGAGCAGATGATTCAGAGGCGGGCCCTCGGAGGGGAAGATCATGGCGGCGAGAATGGAGGCGAAGCCCGCGATCCTGCGGAAATATCGAAGCTCCGGCCAACGATTCGGCATCAGCGTGGAAAGGATGCCGGTGATCGAGAAGAGCCAGACGCCGCTGATTCTGTTTTCCCAAAACCAGACGGAATCCTGCGAAGCGCCGTAATTGAAGTAAGTGAACAAAAAGATCGGATACCAGAGGAGCACTCCAAGCGGCGAGGTGGCCGTAATCGCCAGGGGCAGGGTCATCAAACACCAGAATAACGGTCCACGCCAGGGCTCGGAATGGATGTTATAGATCTGCGCGACGAGTCCCAGCCCGGCCATGGTGAAGATCATGAGGGCGAGCCGAATCATCTCGCGCCAGTGGCCGCGATCGGTCTTGGGGTGCAAGAGGGCGGCGGCGAGACCCGCGTAGACGGCAAAATACAGGATCAGCTTCGCAGCGGCCGGAATCGCGTCCCAGTTCGAAGCGATCAGCGCGATGATGCCGAGGCCTATGCAGCCCGTCGCGAGCCAGGCGAGGGCGAATCCGAGCGTGTTGCGGGCCGAATCATCGGCCTCATGGGCATAAATCCGTTCCGCCTGCTCCGGAGTGATGAGACCGGCGCCTACCCATTCTTCCACCCTCTTCTTCAGTCCGCGTTCGATGCTCACGGGGCGCTCCTCTCATTCCTGTCATGCCGTTCCGTATTCTGCGGCCTTTCCCTCCGTCATGCCAATAAAAATAAAAAAGCCACCGAGCCGAAGCCCGATGGCGATAAACCGTTTGACGGTTCGAGAGAAGTTCAGTTCGGACGCGTCGAAGACAGCTCGACGTTATGAGCGACGTTCCAATCGGGAAGCGTGCGGAGGACCGAAGCCGCTTCTTTCTGGAAGTTCGCGAGCTCGGATTTGGCGACCGGATCCGCGGAAGGGAATTTGCGTCCCATCGGATCCACGTACACGCCGTTCTCGTAGAAAGCGAAGTGGAGGTGAGGACCGGTCGCGAGGCCTGTCTGCCCCACGTAGCCGATCACCTGGCCCTGCTCAACGCGGCTGCCGCGATGGAGGCCCGCAGCGAAGCCCTTCATATGCAGATAGGCCGTCGCGTAAGTGCCGTTGTGCTGGATCTTGATCATATTGCCCGAACCGCCGTGCGGCCCGATCTCGACGACGGTGCCGGCGCCGATCGACATGATGGGCGTTCCGATCGGAGCGCCGTAATCCACACCATTATGCGGACGCATGATTTTCAGGATGGGATGGAAGCGGCCGCGCGAGAAACCCGAGGTCACGCGACCGAACTTGAGCGGGCTCTTGATGAAGAGCTGCTTCAGGCTGTTGCCGTCCGCGGAGTAATAAGAGGCGTTCGGGCCGACTTGCG
>JASLCY010000001.1 GCA_030151925.1 Oligoflexus sp. | reverse complement strand
AACGGTTGGCCCGTGAGCCGGTCGCTGCGACGACGCCGATGACCTCATGCCCGGGGACGCAGGGATAGAGCGTGTTCTTCCATTCGTTCCGCGCCTGATGAAGATCCGAGTGGCAGATCCCGCAGTACTGCACCTGGATGAGGACCTCGTCCGCCTTGGGTTCGGGCCTCTCGAATTCAAACGGTTTGAGCGGAGAATGGGCGGTCTTAGCCGCGTATCCTATAGCGTGAATCATCGCCGCCTCCAAGGTTCGACTTCCTCGTCCGATTTTAAGGAATTCACGGCGAAGAGCCTAGCTCCGGAGGAGGCGCCGGGCCTTCTCTGGAGCTTGATGCGTCTTGGTTTGCGAGTAATCAGCGGAACTTGGCGTTCAGCGGACAGGATCAGGGGACTTCATAGGCGATCTGATCGAGGCCTTCGCTCGCGAGCTTATCCGTGAAGGCATTGAGGGTCGGGCTATCCGGGCTCAAGCGCTTGGCGGTCTGGAGGCCGGCGTAGAGAGCGGTTTCCTGGAGGTCGGTCGACATCACGTAATGGCCCGAGAAATACAGGTTCTTCACGCCCTGCCACGCGGTGAGGGCCTTGGCGGCCGCCACGTAATCCGGGGTCGTGAGCGGATGCTGATAAGTCTTCTGGAAGTAGATCTTCTGAGCGACGCCCGGACGATGGCCGATCCAGCTCTTGAAGACGCTCAGCTTCTTACCGAGCACCGGTTCGAAGATCTTGCCGACGTCGAAGCAGGGTTCGCCCACCTCCGAGTCGATGGCCACGTTCTGGATCGCCCAGGTTTTCTTGTCTTTGGGCATGAACACGGGATCGCCGTGGATCACGACCTCGGCATCGTAATATTCCTGGCCCGCGAGCAGCTGGACGATGGGCTTGGCCCAGGCGACCTTATCGAAGAAACGGCGGCTCACCGGCGGCGGCGCATTGAGGATCACGGCATCGTAGGGCCCTTCGCGGCCTTTCGAGCTCGTCACGAACCATTGCCCGTCGACTTCCTCGAGCTGCGAGACCGGAGTGCTCACCATCGCCTTCAGGTTCTCGATGCGGCTCGCGATCAGGTTGATGTAACCGCCGATGCCGATCTTGGCGTTATAGCTGATGACCTTCTGGAAGGGGTTCGCCGGGAAGCTGGCCGCCACGGTCGCGAAGTGCGAACGAGCCGATTGCCGACCGACTTCGGCGACGTTGCCGCTCGAGATCGAGGCTACCCAGGGCTTCAGATAATTCGTTTTGAAGTCGCCCGGCACGGGCAGGCCCGCCATCCATTGGTCGACGGTCACTTCGAAGGGACTGTTATTGGTCACCCACAGGCGCGCGGCTTCGGTAAAGACGAGGAAGTCCACCGCGCGGAAGGGATGCGAGATGATGTTCACGGAGTTGAACTGGGAATCGCCGGTATTGCGGTCGAAGATATTGAGCGTCGCCGCGGTCTCGATCGTGAGGTCGTTCTTTTTATCGCCCGGCGTGCGGATGCCGACGTGCTCGAGGAACGACCAGTAGATCGGATGGGAATTCGGATGGAAGAAGTCGGCGCCCATGTCCACGGGATGATCCTCGCCGTCGATGGAGACGATCTTCGTATCGCCGTGGCCGCCGAGATGGTCTTCCGCCTCGTAGAGATCGATCGCCCAGTCCGGGCCGAGGAAATAGGCTGCGGAAACGCCGCCCATGCCGCCGCCGACGATCGCGACGCGTTTGGTCACCGCGGCTTTGGCGAGATTCGATTTCATGGCCCAGGGCGCTGCGGCGAGGCCGATGAGCCCTCCTTTGAAGAGGCTGCGACGGGTCCAAGGACGAGAGGACGAGGACTGGGTCATCGAGAGTTTCCTTTCATGGTTTGGAGCGGACGGCACGCGCCGGTCCCGGCAGGGGGAACGAGGCAGCGTTCTAGCCCTGGCTTAGCCTGGCGGCGGCGGCACGGCAAGCTCAATCTCGTGAAAGGGCCTTGAAATTCGAGGAAAAGTCGAGGTGGGCATTAGTCCTATAGATCCGGTCGACAGTCCCGTCATCGAGGAGCGCTTTCAGGGACGTATCGAACTTCTTGGCTAACTCGCCGTTCATCTCGTTAAAGAGGACGAACTCGAGCTGCTGCGCAACCGCAGGCCAAAGCGGCCTTACTTTGAGATGATATTTCGCGATGTAATAGGAAGAGCTCTGATAATCGGCGATCGCCACATCGATCCGGCCAGCGGCGAGTTTGTGCAGGTTCACGGCATCGCTGGTGGCGTAATCCACGTTCCAGTCGAGGAATTCGTTGATAGGGCTGGGATAGATGTAGCCACGCACGAGGCCGACCGACAGCCCGCGCAGGGAATCGAGATCCGTGAAGAATTTCCGCGAGCTGTTATTCCTCACCCAGACGGCGTTCGACCAGATGCTCACCGGCCAGTGCGAGGCGATGAATCCGGGACGCGGAGCGACATCCGACATCGCATCGTAATTGCCGATGCGGACCTCGTGCAGGCAACGGCGATAGGGGAGGGCGTCCATGATCAGGCGGTAACCCATTCGCCGGAAGGTCTGCTGCAGGACCTCGTAGCTCGCTCCGCCGGTGATCTGGCCTTTTTCCACCGTGACGAACCCTGGCCATTCCACGGCGCAGACCTTGACGTCGAGCGCGAAGGAGCGCGAGGCGAAAAGGAGCATGAAAAGGATCGTGATGATGCGCAGCAAGTGAAAGCCCTTTCAAGCAAGGGAGTCGGCGGGGGCCTTAAGAAGGGCATATGTACAAGCCTCGCGGAGCGGGATCAACGGTATAACGCGGAAAAAGGCTTTATTTTATAATTAACAATTTTTCTCGTGGGTTAAGCAACGCTTCAAAAAGTCTTCATTTGGGTCGGCCGAGCGAGAGGATAGGTTTGCCCGGTGAGCGCGCAATCGGAGTTTATAGAACACACATGAGGAGAGTCGACGGTATGGAAGAAATCAGTAGGCGCCGTGTTGTTAAATATCTTACAGCTTCCGCTTCGCTCAGCGCCTTGGGGGCAAAGCCTTTAATGGCCCAGGCGCGCGTGCGTGATACGGCGATAGTCGAACGGGACGTCGTGGTCCTGGGAGCCGGCGCCTCGGGGCTTTACACGGCCACGCGCCTGCATGATAGAGGCCATAGCCTGGCGGTCATCGAAAAGAACGATCGGGTCGGCGGCCATGCCCATACCTATAGGGATCCTGGTGGGAACGGCTTTCAAGACATGGGCGTGCGCATCTATCCCGGCATCGCCATCATCAAGGATATGTTTGAACGATTCGGCATTAAATTGAATAAGGTCGATTTCACCGCCTACGCCCGTCGTTTCCTCAATC
>JASLCY010000582.1 GCA_030151925.1 Oligoflexus sp. | reverse complement strand
CGGGCTTCGGCCTCTACGTTCCGGCTTCCTATCGCAAACGGCCTGAACCCAGCCCCGATTATCCTTCCTATCCGAGCGATATGCGCGTCGGCCTCGGCGTGCGCATGGCCTTGACCGATGGTTATACATACAGCCTCAGGGCGTCGATGGACGTGGACTCCATCTATCGCGACGATTACGGCCGCGTCGGCCGCTATGAGAACAACGTCGGCGCGCGCATCGCCGCCGAGGGCCGCTACTACTTCATCCGCAAGTTCTACAGCTACTTCGAGGCTTCCGGTTATGCGATCAGCAAACGCGAAGGCGAGCGCGACGAAGAACGCGGCTCGAAGATCATCGCCGGCTTCGGCTTCGTCCAATAAAACGCCGAGTATCTTCATCATAGGGAAGAGATGAACATGCCATTGTCTCAGCAAAACCAGGGTGCAAGCGACGGACCGATCATGTGGCCCTCCATCGGCTACTATGTGCGGGCTCTTATGCGCCAGGCACCGGTTGCCCTTCTTTGCACCTTGCCGGTCCTCGCGCTCATCCTGATCGTCATCCCAAAGATCCCCAAGGAATACTCGTCGCGCATGTCCGTGGTCTACGACACCGATGAAGGCACGGGCGAACGCCTGATGCCGCCGCAGGTCGCGAATACGGTCGACAGCCTCTTCACCAGCAGCTTCACCTCGCCGCTTTACCTCGACCAGGTCCTCGAGCAGCTGCCGCCGGAGATGAAGGAAGTCGACGAGCATCCGTCAGGAATCAAAGCCAAGATCGGCAAACTCCTGCCTCCGAGCATGGTGCCCACGGCCTGGGTGCATCCCACCGAGGAAGACCTGAAGAACGAGCTTCGCCAGGACCTCAGCGACGACCTCACGGCCGAGAACAACGTCGCCGCCTTCTCGATCGGCCTGACCGCGACCGATCATTCCCCGGAAGCCGCGCAGATCAAAGCCCGCGCCGCGATGAAAGTCGCCCTCGCCAACGAGATCAAACGCCGCCGCAAACTCGTCCAGGCCAAGATCCAGGAGCTGAGCGAGCAGGAATCCAAATACCTCAAGGAAAAAGAGGAAACGCCGAGCATCAGCACCCTGCCCGCGGAAGGCCCCGAGAAATCGTCGGTTCCCGCCGAGCGCAAGAAGGAGCTCAAGGACCTCGAGCAGATGCTCGTCAAAGACCTCCTCAACCGCAAGGCCGAGTGGGAGCGTTCGAAGGAGAACAGCCAGAAGACGCTGTTCGACCTCGAGTCTCAGCTGAACAACCTGCTTTCGCGCAAGGGCCCGGACCATCCCGAAGTGGTGGCCAAATCCCGCGAGATCGACAAGTTCCGGGCGAACCCGCCCTACCTGCCGATCGAACAGGCGATGGAAGTGCAGAAGAAGCGTTTGAGCAAAATCCAGAAAGAGATGAACGAGCTCGGCCTGCCGGTCGACCGTTCCGTGCAGATCGCCTTCTTCTCCTCGGAGATGCAGAGGACCCTGCAGACCCTGACGGGCCAGCTCAGGGCCTTCGAGGTCGTGGCCGACGCCATGAACGACGATATCGTCAACCCTTTCAAGAGCCAGCATTTCACGATCTCGCGCGACGCCGAGCTGCCGTCCACGCCTTCGAACAAAAAGAAAGTTCTCATGGCGGCGGGCCTCGGCGCGGCGCTGATGGTCCTCTTCTTCTTCGCCGTGGTCGTGAGCCGCGAACTCTACCAGCCCTATATCGTCGATGCCGAGCAGCTCGAATTGAATTACGGCCTCCCGGGCTTCCGCGGGATCAGGGTCTCCCGTCGCGCGCTGAGAGCGGTGCCGACCTTCGATGACAGCACGATCCAGAGGCTCAAACCGCAGCTCGAGCAGCTCGCGCGGAAACGTCGCCCGGACTTGATCCTCTTCGACGCCTATCGTCATATCGAGCAATTGATCGATCAGACCAAAGAGCATCAGGTGACCACCGTCTACGACCTCTCGTCCAAGAACCACAAGGACAAGGTCGCTTTCAGCCTCGCGCAGATCCTCAGCACCAAGACGGGCCGTAAAGTCCTCTTCCTCAGCTTCAGGAACCGCCCGGGCCAGAGCCAGTCGACGCCCGCGGATCTCATGGATTTCATCAGCGGCAAGGTCGAGTGGGGCGACGTGCGGTTCAAGAGCGATTCCAATAAAGGCCTCGATCAGGCCTTCGCCACGGATGCCGGCAAGACCTTGAATCAATTCCAGGAAGAGCAGATGCGCAAGCTGTTCAAGCTGCTGCGCGAGAAGTATGCGTATATCGTGATAGACGCCTTGCCGCCGGTGTATAACCTGGAGAACGGCCTGCTCCACGATCTTTCGGATACGGTGGTGCTCCAGGTCCGCCTCAAGGAAACCCAGAAGACGGAAATGAGCCGCGTCCTGCAGTTCCTGGAATCCGACAAACTCGCAGCCAGCATCATCAATTAATCGAAGCCTTCTCTTGAGCGCCTTCAGGGAATGCCGCAAGGCGAGAGGCTCGCCAGGGGTTTCTTCATGCAGATAGCCGTGCTTTTTGGGGTCTACGAGGCGGAGAAGGATTTCGCCGCCCAGACGCTCGGCTCTCTCCTCGAGGTCCTGCGGGGCCACGAGATCTTCGTGCAGATCATCGACGACGGCTCGCCGAGCGAGCTCGGGGCTCAACTCAAGGCGCGTTTCGCTCCGCTTCCCAATGTCGCCCTCGACGTCATCCGCCTGCCGAGGCCGCTCGGCTATTACGCGACCCAAACCCGTTCGCAGCTCGGTCTCAAGGCGATCGCCGATCGCCGCGTCCCCTTCGATTTCGTCCTTCGGGTCGACGCCGACCTCTTTATCAACAGACGGGACGTCGGCCGCCTCTTCGAGCCCGGACGCCTGCCGGCCCAAGGCATGACCGGCATGAAGCTGCCCTATCGTTTGCGCGATTTCCTCCAGCTCTTCCTCGATATCCTGCCGTTCGGCTTCCGTCGCCGGAAGACCGCGGAAGGGTATATCCACGCCTGGGAGTTCAAACGCACCGGTTCGGTCTGGTGGTGGGACATCGGCCTGCGCGCCCTGCTGCACGGTTTTCGCCGCGAGATCTTCGGCGGTTCGTTCCAGGTCTTCTGCAAGGAGACCTTCGCGGAGCTGGCCCGGAGGGGGTGGTTCGAACGCGATCCTCATTCGCAGATGGGCCTGGTGATCGGCGACGACGTCATCAATTGTTTGATGGTGAAGGCCCTGGGGCATCCTTTCATCGATCCGTCCCAGGTCCTGCCCGACTGGAGATACGAGATCTTCGTCAGGCCCGAGCTCGGCACCTGGCAGGAGATCGCTCAGCAGGATCATTATCTGATCCATCCTCTGAAGGCGGATGCCTGGGGGCGGGAGCTGAGGAAAAACCTCAGCGCGAAGAACAAGATCCACGAATGAGCTTATCCTGAACGATCCGCTCGTTTAGAACGGAACGGTCCAGCCCGGACGCAAAGACAAGAGCACTCCCCAGAACACGTAAAAGACGAAAGCGTAGACGGCGGGTTTCTTCCATTGACGGAGATCCGCATAGGCCGGCTTGCGCGCGAACAGGATGCCGAGGGCTATGACGTGCAGAACGAAGGCCAGCGCTAGCTTGGTAAGCATGACTCTTTAACCTCCCGCAGACGATTGGCGACGAGACGATAACAGCCGCCCATCAAGACCCCGCCCAGCAGCATGTTCCGGTTCACCTGCAGGCCGAGGTCGCCGAAGACGAAACAGAAGTATTGGATGAAGTAGATCAGGCACAGTACTCCGAGGATGTGCATGCCCTCCATCCTTTTTTCCCTTATCATCCGGCCCGCGGTGGCGATCATGAAGGCGAACTGCAGCGTCAGGCCCGCCATCGTCCACGGCCCGCCGTAGACCCAGGTCGCGAGAAAGGTGTTGTGCGGGATGATGCGGTAACGAGGATACATCGCGGCTACGGAGGGCAGAGGATAGACCTCCTCGAAACTATTGCCGAAACCCATGCCCGTAAGCGGGAAAACGGTGAGCTCGCGGAGCAGGTTGCCGTCCTCGAGATCACGATAGCTGGGGCCTTCGGTGTGCGTCTCCTGGCCGAACGAGCGGAAGAGGGCGCCGGGGCCGACGGGCAGGGGCCAGCTCAGGACCGTGAGCAGGCCGCCGGCGACTATTCCTTTGCGCATGAGCGCAGCGTGTTTTTTGATGAATGAATCGGGCAGCAGGAGGAGGATGCAGATGCTTCCGAAGATGGCGGCGACGTAAGCCGTTCGGCGATCGTTCAGATACTGGCCGCAGAAGAGGAAGCCCAGGCAGGCGATATTCAGCAATCGCCAGGGCAGCCCCGGTTTCATGGCGAGTTTGATGCCGCAGTAGAAGATCGCGACCATGCAATAGGCCGAGTAGTAGTGGTCGAAGAGGTATTCGGCGTCCGCGTAATACGCGCGATTCGTGCCCCAGACGTAGACCCCCTGCATGGACTTGATCACCATCATCGTCGTGAGCAGGAGCATGAAGCGTTCCATGGCCTTGATATCGCGGAGCACGGCGAAACCGATGAAAGTCAGGAACGGCGTGAGGTAGGAGTAGCGGATCTGGATAAAGGCCGTCGTGAGGTCGCCATGATTCAGCTGGCCCCAGGCGATGGCCGCCAAAGCCGGAGCGATGATGGTCGAGCCCATGACCAGGATGCGCTCGAGGCCCAGCTCGCGCCATTCGAGGCGATTGGGCTTACGGGAGCAGAACCAGAGGAAGAGGCTGAAGAAGATCACGAAGACTTCGAAGCCGTTGATGCCGAATGATTTGAAAACGATCACCCCGAGCGTCTCGGTGAAGGGCTCGACCGCCAGTCCCCAGGGATTGTAGCCGATATCGTCCACGAGGAAGGCGAGGGCGCAGAACATGAAGAAGATGATCTGATCGCCGCTCTTGCCGAGCTTGGGGAAGAAGCGCCAGACCATGAAGAAGAAGACGGGGGCGAGGACCAAGGGGTTCGAGGGGATCAACGCGAACATC
>JASLCY010000539.1 GCA_030151925.1 Oligoflexus sp. | reverse complement strand
GGACCGCAACGGTTCCGGGCCTTTTTTGTCCTTTATTGCGCGGTTATTCTGCCGCGAAATCGACGACTTCCACAAAACTGTCTTTTTTTTGCGAATATTGGATTATTTGCTGGGCTTATTTGTCCAGATGGTCAATAAGCAGTGCACACGATCTGGCCAAGCGGCCATCACTCGGATCAAATGCACGAGGAGTTTATGTTGCGCTCCCTAAAATACGGACTTCCTTTGACACTTCTTCTGGCTTGCGGACGCCACAGCTCGTCGCATCCAGCCCCTATAGCAGCCCCGGCCCCTAACGATAATAAACCGGGCCTCACGCAGCCGGACACGACTCCGGATAATGCAGGGACGACGGGAACGGCCTCGCAGCCGCAGTCGCCCAGCACGGGCTCGACAACGCCTTCGACCAGCCCTGTCACGAATAATCCAGGTCCAGCGACCAATCCTCAGACGCCAGGCACGCAGCCGGGCTCAGGTAACGACGGCAACACCAGCGCGACGCAGCCCGCGGTCCTCAGCGCGGATATCCAGGCGCTCTGGGGCATAGGCCTCGCGCAAAAACCTCGCTCCTGCGCGACTTATTACGACCTCCGCTCAGGCAACTCCCTGGCCCTGCACGTGCTGTGTCCCGACCTCTCCGGACAAGGCCTGTGGCTGCAGACCGAAACCTTCTCGCTCGTCAGCGACGCCGGCGGCAAAGCGAACTTCAAACGGGTGCGCAGCACCTGCAACAAGACGCCGACCCAGGCGAACGTGATCCTCGCCTACAGCCTGGCGAAGGCCGCTGACCATCGCACCCTGACCCTGACCGAAAACAAGTCGGCGACTCCGGCTTTGAAGGAAATCGCTCCCGAGACTCTCGCCGGCGACCTTCTGAAATCCACCGAGCTGCACGGCCGGAAAGTAACGCGCGGCTGCTTTATGGATGGGCATTTGAGCAAGTTCGAAGCTGGAAAGGGTGCGCAATGAAAATCCTCTCGTCTCTCCTCGCGTGTTCGACTCTGGCCTTCGCGTTGTTCGTCTCGGCCTGCCATGCGCCCAAGGCCGCAACGAGCGAAGAGAAAATCGTCCGCGGCCACAGCGTGGACGAAAACAGCCCGGCTTATCTTTCGACCGTCATGCTCGAGATGAACGGCGCGCTCTGCACCGGCAGCATCATCGCTCCGCGCCTTATCCTTACGGCCGCGCACTGCGTGGAAGGCGCCCAGCCGCAGAGCATCATGATCGTGTTCGACAAGTTCAAGCAAGACGACCCGCGCTACGTGCGCACGGGCCATCGCAGCGAGACCTTCAAACCAACGGGCTCCGCCTCGTTCCCGAACTTCGACATCGCGTACGTGGAACTCGACAGCGACGTGCCCGCGCCTTACGCCCCGATCGAGATCCTCCGCGATCCGAGCCTGATCGAAGAATCGACGCCTATCCTCCTCGCGGGCTACGGGCAGACCGAAGACAACTGCAATGACGATACCTGCGTGGGTCAGCTCAAGGAAGCGAACACCAAGTTCCTTCAATACTACGATCAACCGCATCTCATGAGTCTTTTGATCTTCCACGGCGTCGCGACCGAAGGCTACGGCGCCGCGTGCCACGGCGATTCCGGTGGGCCCGCGTTCGCCCAGTTCGGCTCGAAGTGGCTTTTGATCGGCGTGACCAACGGCACGCGTCCCGACATCGTGCCCGAATCGGATGGAAGCTGCGGCAACGGCTGGGATATCTATACCTTCGCGGGCGACTACGTCCGCTGGCTCGAGCAGAGCTCGGGACAGAAACTCGTGACTCCCGACGAACTCTTCAACCCGGCTCGTAACGATGAGCCGCTCGTCGTCACCGGTCCTTCGCAGGCGCGCCCGACCACCTGGGACCCATGGGTGAATTATGCGAACCACGAAGACGGCGCCTGGTTTACGGTTGATAATCTCCTTCAGCAGTTCATCGCCGATCGCGGCCGCATCTCGACCGATACGACGAAGCTCCTGCTCGACGGCAGCCTGACTCAAGACGACTTCGCCAAACTTTCAACGGTCGAGCTCTACGGGCCGACCATCACCGATCTGTCGCCTTTGGCCCTCGCATCGAACCTCAAAGAGCTCCAGCTCTATGAAGCTCCGGTGAAAGACCTGAAGAGCCTCGGCG
Source organism: Oligoflexus sp. (assembly GCA_030151925.1). GTDB lineage: Bacteria > Bdellovibrionota_B > Oligoflexia > Oligoflexales > Oligoflexaceae > Oligoflexus. The sequence goes on along the minus strand of JASLCY010000539.1, from coordinate 4,342 downwards.
CGGTTCGCGCGAATATCAGCTCTCTCGGACTCGCGGGTTCGCCCTCGACGCTCCTGAGCGGCACGGATTGGAAAGCCTTCTCGAGCCTGCAGGAACTCCGCGTCGACGGAACGGCCGATATCGCGACGCCCAAGATGGATTGGTCGAACTTCGGCGGCCTCACGGCCCTCGCCTGGAACGGCATTCCCTCGAATCTGCCCGATTTCTCGCGGATGCCGAACCTCGTGGACCTCAGCCTCGAGAACGACGGCCTCACGACTTTGAGCGGCCTCGCCCTGCCGGCCACCCTCCAGACTCTCGACGTCTCGGGCAATAACCTCAAAGGCTTCGACCTGAGCTCAGGCGGCCTCGTCAAACTCACCGCCTTCGACACCCAGATCGCCAAGACCGCGACCTGCCCGGCGAAGTCGTGTTTCCTCGATACCTACACCGATCCGAAGTCGATGACCGAGATCTGCACGAACGCGGTCGCGGCCCTCCGCAACGGTTATCAGCAAAGCTACTTCCCGACCCTGATCCTGCTCCAGGCGCAGATCATCGGGCAGATCTCGAACAGCCTCGACTGCGCCTTGCTCGACAACTACCTCCCGCGCATCCGCGGCATCAACCTGCAGGGACAAGGCCTCACGGATATCCGTCCCCTCGCGTTCCTGCCCGCGAACACGCAGAGCGTGGCGATCGACGGCAACCGTATCGAAGACATCAAACCCCTCTTCGCCGCGAAGGGCCTCCTCTATGTCTCGGCAGCGGAGAACCACATCAAGACCCTGCCTTCGCAAAGCGCGATGACGCGCCTTCGTTCCCTGAATGTCCTCGACAATCCTATCGCCGCGGCTCGCATCGATGCGCCTCAGCTCTCCGAGCTTTACATCGGCACGGATCCGTCGAGTGAAGAGAACGGTCAGGATTTGGATCTGAGTTTTGCGGCTCAGGCTTCGCTCGGCACGGTTTATGTCGGCAAAGCGCAACTCGGGGCGGACAGCCTGAAGGCGATCCATGACCTTCCGGGGCTCTATACCCTGGCCCTGGCGGACCAGTCGGAAGCCGGCAGCAAGGACTTCGACGACGAACTCAGCCTCGACTTCTTCTCGAGCCTGAGCAGCCTCGACAGCTCGTGCGCGATCATCAACGGCAGCTGCGGCTCGCTCACGTCGCAGGCCCAGGTCCTCGGGCCGTTGCTCGGTACGACCTCGGGCTCGCGGGATTCGGTCAGCGACGACGTCGTGCACCTGCCGGGCCTCGAGAATCCCATCATCCTGGAGAAATAAGCCTCAGTGGAGATGCTGGCGAATCGTCTGGATCAGTATCTCCGTATCGAGCGGCTTCGTCAGATGCCCATCGTAACCGGCTGATTGAGTCTTCTTCCGTTCTTCCGCCATCGCGTGGGCCGTCAGAGCATAGACGGTTCCGCGATAACCGCTCGATCGCAATTTCTTGATCGCTTCGTAACCGTCCATCACCGGCATTTGAATATCCATGAGGATGATGGAGTAGGAGCCTGCCAGCGCCTTCTGCACGCCTTCTTCCCCATTGTTCGCGATATCGACCTTAGCGCCCTGGCGAGCGAGTATCCGCTTGATCAGGATCTGATTGTCGATCGCGTCTTCGACCACGAGGACGTTGGCGCTCGAGAGCACGCTGAGCGGCGCGGGCGCGACCCGACCGATGCGATCGAGCTGCAAGGCGGGTTCGTGCGGATGCTCGACTTCGAGCGTGATCTGGAACGTGCAGCCGCGGCGAAGCTTGCATTCGGAGATGGCGATGTTCCCGCCCATGGCCTGCGCGAGCCGCCGGGAGAGGGCCAGGCCGAGGCCTGTGCCGCCGTACTTGCGAGTCGTCGTGTTGTCCGCCTGCGTGAAGGGTTGGAAGAGTTTCTTTTGCTGCGAACGCAGGAGGCCGGGGCCGGTATCCGCGACTGAGATGATGATCTTCGACTTCTCGCCGCTCGCTTCGACAGGCTCCGCCTGGACTTTCACTTTGATGCCGCCCTGGCTCGTGAACTTCACGGCGTTGCCGATGATGTTGATAAGGATCTGGCGCAGGCGCGCGGGATCGGACAGCACCCGGCTCGGCACGTTGGAATCGATCGCCAGCGTCAGATAAAGGTTCTTGGCTTTCACCGTCTCGCCGAAGAGCGAAGTGATCTCGCTCAGGATCTCCGGCAGGTTGAAGGCCACGCGTTCGATCTGCAGGTGACCGGCTTCGACCTTGGAGAGATCGAGGATATCGTCGATCACGCGCGTCAGCGCCTTGCCGTTGCGGATGATGATATCGAGATAACCGCGCCGCTCCTCTTCCTGGGTGCTCGGATCGCGCAGGAGTTCGGTGAAACCGAGGATAGCCCCGAGCGGCGTGCGGATCTCATGACTCATATTGGCAAGGAACGCGCTCTTCGTGGCGTTCGCCCGCTCGGCCTCGCTCTTCGCGTCGGAGAGTTCTTTCGCCTGGATCTTGCTCTCTTCGATATCGGTGGCCGAACCGCACCAGCCGCTGAAGTTGCCGTCGCCGTCTTTCAGCGGCACGGCGCGCGTGAGGAACCAGCGGTATTTGCCGCCGCGGCCGCGAATCCTCACATCGAGCTGATGCGGGGCGGTGAACTGCATCGATCTCTCCCAGGCGGCCTTGACTTGAGGCATGTCCTCGGGGTGAATGAATTTCTGCCATTCGGAAGGTTGGGTCGAGCCCGTGTATTCACGCCAGCGGCTGTTCACATAACTGATGCGGCCGCGCCGGCTCGCGGTCCAGATGATTTGCGGCAAGGTCTCGGAGAGCGAACGGAAGTAACGTTCGCTCTCTTTGATGGCGTTCCGCGCCTGGATCTGCTCCGTAACCTCCTGGCAGAAGACCAGTATGCCTTTGGTCTTGCCGGCCGTGTCGCGGAAGGGATGGCAGTTCACGTTCACGAACAGGTCCCCGCCCCGATGGGAGCCGTGCTCGCGCTTGAATTCTATCTCGCGGCCGTCGAAGGGTTTGCCCGTGACATAGACCTCGTGCAGGATGGTTTCGAACTGATCGAGCTCTTGCCCCTGGAAGACTTCGCGCAGCGTCTTGCCGTGCGGATCGCAGCCGACGAAGGTCGCGAAGAGAGGGTTCGCCAGAGTGAAGACGTGCTCGGACCCGGTGAGGATCGCAATCGGCGCCGGGGCCTGCATGAAAAACGACGTGAGCTCCTGCCGCGCGGTTTCCGCTTCCTGCAGGAGGGTCATGCGTTTGCCTTCGGCCTTCAGGGATTCGTGCTGCTTGAGATGCCGGATGAGGTCGTGCTCCGCGCCGCTGTCGAAGAAGGAGGCCAGTCCCCTCGCCTCTTCGGGAAGGCCCCGCTCCAGCGGCCGCTCGAGCAGCAGATTATGGGCGTTGATCTCGGGATGCGCCTCGATCCATTCGAAGGCCGTGCGTTTGAAGCTGAGGAACGTCTCGAGGTAGAGGTAACACGCGGCGGGCAGGAGCTTCCTCAAGGCCTGGCGGCAGCTCTCCGACTCCTCGCTGCGGAAGACCGCCAGCGCGAGATGGTAGATGCTGTTCTCCAGCTCGGAATTCTCTTCCGGCCAATCGCTCAAGGACTCCGGCGCGAGCTTCCTGAGCTCAGCCTCCACTCTATCGCAGGTGTAGGGCGTGAATTCGAAATTCGAGAGCGCCTCGCCGAGCCGTTCCCGGAAGCCGCGCGGCAAAGGGCTATCGAGATAAGCTGCTTCCGCCTGCCGCCAAAGGGCGAGGAGAACGGCGGGCGCCTGCAGAGCGGGTTCGAAAAACGGCGGGAAAAAGCCGAGCCTTTCGATAATAACGCTTCTGGTATCGTCGCTGCTCTGAGCAGGTTTGGAGATCATCGGTAGCCCTATGTATGTCATATCCAGGACTCTTTAAAAGACGACACGCTCGGGGAGACTAGAACAGAATATCTCAGCAACAAACATTTGCTGCATCTGATTTTTACACAAGACTTGTTTTTTCGATTTCTTCCTTTTTTATATTAAAGCCTACTTAATCTCGTTCTTGACTTTTCTATTCACGACGAGTTAATCCGCAGCCGGCTGCATAAATTCCTCAGTCACATCGCTGCTGGCCGCAGATTCGCGAACAGCACATAACCGACCGGTGTTTTATGGCCGTAGATCGCATCGATGGCCTTAGGGTAGAAACTCACGTCCACGCTGGCGCCGAGCCCTGGGGTAAGCCCTTCTACGGCTTCGAATTCCTTAAGATAACCGAGAGAAAGTTTCGTGACCCAGAAGTTGTCATGCTCCGCGACATCGTCCGCGAGATCCAGATCGTGATTCGTTTTCTCGACGCCTTCAGCTCGACCGTAGATCGCATGGCCCGAAGGGAAAGCATAATTCGATTCGAA
>JASLCY010000526.1 GCA_030151925.1 Oligoflexus sp. | reverse complement strand
GTGGAGAGAGATGGATTCGAACCATCGTAGGCGTACGCCAGCGGATTTACAGTCCGCCCCCTTTAGCCACTCGGGCATCTCTCCGAATCGAGCTCTGGATGGTGGAGCTGGCGAAGGGACTTGAACCCGCAACCTGCTGATTACAAATCAGCTGCTCTACCAATTGAGCTACGCCAGCGTCCTGGCTCGTTAAATAAACAGATTTCTGCTTACCGTCCTGAGCGTTAGAAGGAATTACACTCTCACTTGAATTGCTGTCAAGAGAAAGCTCGATTTACAGCTCTTTTTAAGAGCGCCTTGCGTGCGTATGGAGCGCGTGAATAAGAATGCCCGCAGCTACCGAGACATTAAGGGACTCAAGGTGTTCCGTCGCCGACTGGATAGCGACCGTAAGATCGCACTTCGCCAGCACGCCTGGGGAGATTCCCTTATCTTCTGCCCCTAAAACTAGCACTTTCTTCTCATAATCGTGGGCGAGCGACTCGACCGATTGCCCGTCCATATCCGCAGCCAAGGCCCAGTATCCACGCTCTTTCAAATCCACGAGCGTGCGACCGAGGTTGGTGACGACCACAGGGCGGATATGAGCGAACGCTCCCTGCGCCGTGCCGAGCGTCGCACCGCTGATCGGCGCCTGACGGTCTTTGGGGAGAAGGAGGTAACGCATGCCGAAGTAAGCGCCGGTGCGGGCCAGGGCTCCGAGGTTCCGCGTATCTGTGACATGATCACAAGCGAGTATAAACTCTCGCTCCGAAGCCGCAGCCTCTTCCAGGAATTCGTGTTCGTCCATCACGGGGACGTCGACGAAGACCGCCAGGCCCTTCTCGGCCTCCGTATGATCTATAGTAATGGAGAGGGTGCGGGCATATTTCTGCAGGACCTGATCCAGCCGCTTTTTATCCCCAGGAGCGCAGCGGATGCTGGTGATAAGTTCCGGCCGCACTCTCAGATACTCTTCAAGTCCGGCCCAACTGGATAGAAAGAGCCCCGCGGAGGGGCTAACAGAACTGCGTCTTTGTGGCTTCTTCAAAACACTCTCTCAGCTAACCATGGATTGGAAGGACTTCTTGACCTCCCAACCTTTCCCGCCGGGGAGCAAGTCGCCCACGAGCTGCAGGAGGAACCGCACCAAAGCCTTGATCTGGTTCGCCATGAACTGGCATTGCCTTGGACTGGCTTGGGCCCGGGAGTACACCCCGACCACGGATTCCACACCTATGGTGCCATCGGGCAGGATGAACAGCGGAGATCGACGCAAGCTATACTGTCTATCGAGGAAGACTTCAATCTCGCGTACGGGGAAATTCACATTTTCCGCGGTGAAAGCCTTTTGCGCCCCGTCGAGGATCAGGTGGTAGGCGTCGAGGAGCGACTTGATCTCCTTCAGCCCGTACCCCATATCGATATTGCGAACGTTGCCGTCGAAGTTCTCGATCGTGAAGATGTGCCGGTGCACGAGATCAAAAATCGCGCAGAGGCTGTTGATCTCGGTGAGCTTGGAATGCTCGAGGAACTCGGCGATGTTCCCGTGGCTGGCCGCGAGATCGATCGTATCGGCGACGAAGGTCCCGGCCTGCACGCCATCCTTCTTGTTGTCGCCGGCTTCGACCCGCCGCAGCTTCGCTTTGCCATCGATGCGGCGACGGAACTGCCACACCATGCTCGCTACGCCCCAGCAATCATCGATGAGATTCTCGGTCGGGCGGTCGAGGGAAACGACCATGGGCGGTGGATTGGTCGTGGCCTCCAGCTGAACGTAGATGTAATCCTGGAGGAAGCTCGAGAGGAAGATGCTCATAACTTGCAGCCGCAGCGCGTCCCACAGCTGCGTGGGATTCATCACCTCGTTGTCGATCAGGACTTTACCGAACTTCGTCGTCCGGTTTACCTGCACCGCGGCCTCGGTCAGCTGATCGAGGGAGATCAGGCCCTCGCGATAGAGGACTTCGCCGAGCCTGTCGTCCATGAGGTTGGAACCCGCGAAGACGAGTTCACCCTTGAGGAAGTAGAGGCGCTTGAGCGCGGTCCCGATATCGATCGCGACGATGCCGCTGAATTGCTGTTGGACGAGGCCCTGGAGGAGGGCTACGTAGGTCGTCTTCTCCATGAGGCCGAAACCGGCTTTGTCGCCCACGCCGGGGCCGGCCGCGGCTTGATCGATGATGAGACGGTTCTTTCCCAGGGATTTCGCCTGCCAGGTCTTGCCTTCTTGGAACTGAGGACCGCTGATCACCAAACCTTCGGATGTGGCTTGGACGTTGATGTTCTCAGACATGAATGGTCACCCCTTCTGTTTCGGCTCTATCCCGCAGAGCTTCATCTTCCTGTGAAGATGGCTTCGCTCTAGTCCAATGGCATCGGCGGTCTTCGTGATATTCCACTGATTTTCCTCTAGCTTACCTAGAATGTAAGCTCTTTCAAAGTCCAACTTTGCTTCCTTATAGGTTCCGGCTCGCAAAAAGTCGGACGCGGGCGCGTGAGCCTCGGCCTCGCCGATGCCGAGATAATCCTTCACGACTTCGCCGCTGATCAGAGTCTGTTCATTCATGATGCAGACGCGTTCGAGGAAATTGCGAAGCTCGCGGATATTGCCCGGCCATGGATAGCCGCGCATCACGGCAAGGGCTTCGGAGCTCAGGGTCTTAGGGGACTCGCCCAGCTCGCGGGCCATCCGGCCGAGGAAATGCGCGGTGAGCTCCGGCAGGTCGTCGAACCGCTCCCGCAGGGGCGGGAGATGGAAGGGCACGACGTTCAAGCGGTAAAAGAGGTCTTCGCGGAACTTGCCTTCCGCTATCATCGCCTTGAGATCCTGGTTCGTCGCCGCGAGGATGCGCACATCCACCTGCACCTGCTCGGTGCTGCCGAGCCGCTCGAACTGCTGCTCCTGCAGGATGCGGAGGATCTTCGCCTGGGTGCGGAGGGACATGTCGCCGACTTCGTCGAGGAAGAGGGTGCCCTGGTGGGCGAGCTCGAACTTGCCTTTTTTCGGGGCGATCGCGTTCGTGAAGGCGCCCTTCACGTGGCCGAAGAGCTCGGATTCGATCAGCTCCTCCGGGATCGCCGCGCAGTTCACCGCGATAAAGGGTTTTTTACTCCGCGCGCTGCGATGATGGATCTGCTGGGCGACGACCTCCTTCCCGGTGCCGTTCTCTCCGGTGATCAGAACGCAGGCATTCTTCGGGGCCACGAGCTGGATCTGCCTCTTGATCTCGATCAAGGCCGGAGTCGAGCCGATCAGGTCGGGGACGGCCGAGGAAGGACCGAGGCCGGCGCCCTTGAGCTTCTTCGCCTGCTCGAGCAGGGGGAAGATCTTCTCGAGCGAGAGCGGCTTCTCCAAATATTCGAAGGCTCCGAGGCGCGTGGCGCGCACGGCGGTCTCGAGCGTCCCGTGGCCGCTCATGATCACGATGGGGATCTCGGGCTTCAGCTGTCGCATGCGCTGCAGGGTCTCGATCCCGTCGAGGCCCTGCATCCACACGTCGAGCAGCACGATCGCGATATCCTGCCTGGCGAAGACCTGCAGGCCCTTGAGCCCGGATTCCGCGGTGAGGACGTTCCAGCCCTCGTCTTCCAGCACGCCTTCGAGGGTGCTGCGGATGCGGGCCTCATCATCGATCACGAGGGCCGTGCAAGGCGTTTGGGCGTCAGACATCGGGATTTCTCCTGGTACGCATGGGGGCCGGCCCTTCGCTGAGAGGCAGCTCGATCACGATCACGGTCCCGACCGGCTGGTTATCCTGGATACGGAGATAGCCGCCGTGGTCGGAGATGATCTGGTTCACGATCGCGAGGCCGAGGCCCGTGCCCTCTTTTTTCGTGGAGAAATAGGGCTCGAGCACGCGGAGCTTCAGGGCGTCGGGGATGCCGGTACCGTTGTCGGCGATTTCGATGCGGATCAGCTTCACGTCCTCGAGGAGGCCGGCGCGGATCGTGATGATCGCCTTTTCCCTATCCTCGGGGATCGACGCGATCGCGTTGCTGATCACATTGGTGAAGACGCGTATCATCTGCTCCCTATCGAGCGGGACGAGCGGCATATCGGTTTGGATCTTGGCGGTATCGAATTCGATATGCTCGTAGCCGACGCTGAAGAGGCTCAGGGCCTGGTGCAGGAGCTCGGCGAGATCCTCGGGCTTCGTGCGGATCGCGGGCAGGCGCGAGAACTTCGAGAACTCGTTCACGAGGTCGCGGAGGGAATCGACCTCGGAGACTATGGTTTCGATACAGGATTCGAAGATCTGGTGATCCTTGCCTTCGAACTGGTCCCCGAAGCGGCGGAGGAGGCGCTGCGCACTGATCTTGATCGGCGTGAGGGGGTTCTTGATCTCGTGGGCGATGCGTCTCGCCACTTCACGCCAGGCCGCGACCCTCTGCGCCTTCACCTGCTCGCTCGCGTCGTCGACCACGATCACGACGCCGTAGTCTTCGTAGTTCTCGTCCACGAAGCGGGTCGCATCCGCCAGGAGCGTGAGCGGCATGCCGATCTCGGAGAGGTCGATTTCCCCACTGAAATTGCCGTATTGCACCCGCTCTTTGATCGGCTTCCAGAGAGCGTCCACGAGGCCCGGCACCAGCGCTTCCTCGATGTTCTTGCCGAGGTGGAGCTTGGGATCGAGACCCAGGAGGCGTTCGGCCGCGGGGTTCACGCTGGTGAGGCGATCCTCGGAATCGACCGAGAGCACGCCCGCCGCGATATTCTTCAGGATGATCTCCATGTAGTTGCTGCGGCGATCGAGCTCCTCGTTGGTGCGCTCGAGCTCGGCCGTGAACTGCTTCACCTTGGATTCGTGCTCGAGCAAGTCGTAGGTCATGCCGTTGAAGGCCCGGAAGAGCTGCCCGGTCTCGTCGTCGGTCTTCACCTCGAGCGTGATCCCGTAGTTGCCGAGCGCGACCTCGCGGGTGGCTTCGGCGAGGCGCTGGATCGGGGCGATGATCCCGCGCGCGACGTAGAAGCCGAACCAGGTCGCCGAGAAGACGATGATCACGGCCATCAGGATGAGGAGGATGATGTAACTGATGCGGATCAGCTCGGCGCCGGGCTTGAGGCTCGCGAACTCCTGGATGATGGTCTCCACGCTCTGGAGGATCTGGGTCTCGAAGCGCTCCTCGAGGACGACCACGCCGCGCACCTGATGGGTGCTGGGATCGAATATGGGCGCGACGCCGCGGACGATATCCATGCCCTCATCGGTGTCGACGACGGCGCGCGTCTGCATCGTCTGGTTGTTCGAGAAGCTTTGGATCGCATTGATGACGAAACGCTTCTCCTTGTCGGAGATCTCCTCCTTGCGCCTCGATTCGTTGCGCCAGACCAGGTTGGAGTCCTGGTCGTAGACCCTGAGGCTGGAGACCTTGAATTCGCGGGTGAAGCCCTTGAGCCCCGCCGGGTAGATCTCGTTCCATTCATAGCCGCCGAGGTCGTGGGGTATGAGCTGGATGCGCTGGAGGGCGATGCGCGAAAGGCTCGCGAGACGGCGCTGGTCGCGGTCGTAGACCATCGCCCCGGCCTCGCGCGTCCTGTGCATCGTGCCTTCGACGCGCGTGGAGAACCAGGTTTCGAAGCTCTGCGTGAGGAAGCGGGTCGAGATGTAGAAGAGGAGGGCGGTCGGCGCGAGCGCGAAGAACACGAGCGCGAGCACGAGCTTCGTACGAAGCTTGGAGCCGATGACGCCGTGCCTTCTCTCCAGGACGAGCTTGACGATATTGCG
>JASLCY010000511.1 GCA_030151925.1 Oligoflexus sp. | reverse complement strand
CCCGGCGGCCTTGCTCTTCAGTTGCCCGAGGAGGATCTGCCGCTTCTGGCTGCCGGCGGGGTAGTTGTCCATCAACTGCATGATTTTCAGCGCCGCCTTATCGATCTCGAACCAAGCTTTTTTCACAGCGTCCAACTGAGGTTTGACTTCATCACTCACGTCGTCGTGCGCCTTCAAGAGACAATCAAACTCGCCTCGTATTGCATGCAAAGCCGCAAGCCGCGCTTTGCCATCCTGGCTCGTGATGCCTTTGTCTGGCGACGCCTCTGTGCCTGCGGTGTCCGTGCCTGCGGCACCTGTTGTCTGCGTATCTGATGTCTCCGCGCTCGCAGCGCCCGTAGTTCCCGCGTCCACGCTTCCCGAGCTCGCGCTCGCAGTTCCTGCGCTCGCGCCGTCCGTGCCTGTTGTCCCCGTTTCCGTGATCCCCGAGCTCACGCTCGTACCGTCCGCGCCAGCGGCACCGCCGGCGTCCTGCAAAGCCGCGTCCGTGATAGGCTTAGCCTCCGGGACGTCGTCCGCGGCGTGGGCCGCGTTCGCTCCGCAGGCGGTGAAGAGCAGGGTGCTTCCTAGGATAAGGGCTAATTTCTTTTGCATGAGATGCTCCTTTAAAAATCGAGAGAGTCGTCCGTACAGCCGAGGATGTCCGAGATGTCGACGAATTGATAAAGAAAGTCTTTGAATTCCTGATGGAGGTCCGCGTATCCTTCCTCGTAAGCCGCGAAGCGCCGCTTCTCGAGGCCCTCCTTCGTCAGCTCGCAGGCCTGGTCGTGCAAAGCCTGGGTCGGAGTCGCCGTCCCCTGGATCAGCGCATAAGACAGATCACGCAGGATATCGGCCGTTTCCAATAACAGTTTCTGAGCGTCCGTCCGCGGAGTCTGCGCTTCGATCGCCTGAGCCATCTCCCCGCCATCATCAAAAACCTGCGCGACGTTCTGAGCCGTGCTGATAGGTTTCTGGACGATGCTTTCGGTCGTCTTGGAGATCACCTGCAGGGCCGCCGAGAATTTCGCGTCCGGCGCGTTGAATCCCGGGCCCGACGAGGCCGGAGGGGCGATCGCGATGAGGCTGGGATTCACGGCGATCGAAGCATCGATCCTGCCGGCGTCGGCCTTGACCGGCGTGAGGGCGTGGACGCTCGTCAGAGCGAACGCGAATGCAAGGGCCTTTATCATGTCTGGTTTCCTTTCGCTGAGGATGAGGAGTTAACGGATCAATTTCCAGTTTTGCGACGGATCGCTCGCGTTGCAGTTATGAATCTGAGTCGGCGCATTGACGTTGGCGTTGTCGAGGCTCAGGCACTTCCCGTAGTTGCGGTTCTGCAGCTGAATCGTGCCATCGCCGTGGCGGATGACCAGCCATTGCTGGTCGGGATGCTGTTCGCAACCGAAGACGTCCGTGGCCTTGCCTTCGTCCGGGCCCTGGATATTGAGGCATTTGCCATGCCCCTCATTCCGCACCCGCACGTAAGGGCCGTCGACGTATTCTAGGCTCCATACCTGATCGTTATGGATGTTGCAGGGATAGACGTTATTGGGCTGGCCGTCGTTCGAATGGTTCAGGTTCAGGCAGTACTGCTGCGAACGGACGTTCTGCAGGTGGATCCTGCTGGTATTCGTCTCGGTTGAACCGTCGCATTCGAGGATGCTGCGGATCGACCAGAAGATCTCGCGGAACTGACCGATCTCGTTGACCAAGCTGCCGTAACCTTCCAGGATCTCCGTGCCGACGATGAGGTTCAGCCCCTTCTTGGTCGAGCGGCAGACCGCCAGCTGCGCGTCCGGTGTCGGGTTCGCGGTGCCGTCGATCAGCAGCTGGCTCGTCGTGAAGAGCTCGTCGCCGATGATGCGGCTCCGCAGCTCCGAGGTGTTCAAATCCCCCATCGACCCTATCTCGCCGCCCGGCCCTTGGATCTGCGCATGCGGGGAGCGCCCCATCACCTTCAACGCCTGATTGAATTTGGAACCGAGATCATCTTGCGCCAGAGCGTGCCTCGAACCGAGCAGGGCCGAGACGAGAAGAAGCGTGGACGTGAGGGAGAAGCGTTGCATGGCCTTATCCTTAGTCGTGAAAGCAGGGAATTTAGGGTTGAAAAAGGGCCCGCTCGGGGCCCTCGGCTTCCGGGAGGCTTACGGGCAGTAAACGCCGCGGTTGAGTTTGATGTCTTTCAGGAGTTCGGTCAGCTCAGGGCCGAAAGCCTGGAGGTACATGTAGAAGCCGGGTTGCGCCGCGAGGTAGTTGGCGGTCGCGAGGTCGGCGAGCGCGATGTTCACGCGGGCGCAGGCTTGCGTTTGCTTGAGGGTCGCGAGCGCGTAGTTGCCGCCGTTCTCCGCGACCTGCGCTTGGATGAAGGAGGAACCGGCGTCACCGAGGGCCGTCGCCGAGCGGAGATACACAGGAACCGCTTTTTTATCGTTTTCCTGGCCCCAGACGTCGCCGTCGCTCGAACCCGAAGAAGGTTGGCCGACCGAGCCGGTCGAAGTATCGACCGAGCCGCTGTTCGAATCGGCGTCGGAACCTTCATCCGGAGCGCCGGCGAGGATCTCGTTGATGCGGTCGCTGGCTTTCTGCAGCTGCTGGCCGAAGTCGCCGACGCTGGCGTGGGCCGAAGAGGAGAGAGTGACGAGAGCGAAGAGAGCGGGTGCGAGAAACTTTTTCATGAGCGATTTCCTTTTACGATTTGACGATGCTGCTCGATTGTCGATTCGCATCAGTTTTCAAGTTCGTTTTTAGGAAGCGGCTCGCGCCTCGTTATTGCGAGGAGGGAGAAAAGAAAATGCGGGACGGGCGAAAAAAGTTTCGGAGGCCTTGCGGAGTCTCAGTTCTTGATCTGGCAGCGGGGCTTTTGATTGCC
>JASLCY010000350.1 GCA_030151925.1 Oligoflexus sp. | reverse complement strand
CCTGCAACGAACTCAGATCGAAGCGGATCAGAGCCTGCGAACTCAGGTGGTAATTTCCGATCTGAAGTTGATCGTCACGACCGAAGGCGACGTCGGCTGCCTGCGTTACGGAGTAGCTGTCAGCGACGAGGGAAGCGTCAGCGGCTACAGGAAGGACGAACGAAGAGTCTTTCTCAAAAGTCCCTTCATGCCCGGCCGCATGGAGTGAGGTCGAAACGAGGAACGACAGAGAAAAAACCACGAAAGCCTTCATAGGGTCCGCCTTGGAAAATCATGTTCGATAACGGCAAGCTTGTACCAAAGCCCAATCAACTACGTCAATAAGAACAATAAAAAAAGGAGCTGCCAAATGGCAACTCCTTTGATTTATTGACCAAATTTCTTAGTGACCGCCGTGGAGAGCTTCCTGAAGAAGCGGATCCGCTACGGGAAGCATCGGGTGACGACCGGCAAAACGCAGGAAGTTCAGAATGAAGAGACCGAAGATGAGGAAGAAACCGGCGATCTCCACGTAAGGGAGGTTGGCGACTTCCGGCTTGATCAGCTCCGGCATCACGAGAGTGAAGTTCGTGATCCACTGAGCGAAGAGGATCAGGCCCGCGACAGGGAGCGTCCAGCCCGAAGTCCACTTCGCCGCTTTCGGGATCAGCGAGTAGAGAGGGATGACGAACGCGCCGAAGAACACGAAGAAGAGGAAATACAGCCAGGTCGAGTGGAGACGAACCAAGAAGTACTGGGTTTCTTCCGGCATGTTACCGTACCAGTAGGTGAGAACATGCGCGAAGGTCAGGTAACCGAAGAAGACGGTGAAGCCGTGCATGAGTTTACCGCAGTCGTGGAACTGCTGGCGCGAGATGAAGCCGCCGACGGTCGTATTGCGGATCGCGAACATCACCCACAGAGTCGAGGCGAACATCGTCTGCATCATCACCGCGAAAGACCAACCGCCCCAGAGGGTCGAAAGCCAGGTCGGGGAGAGGGACATGGTGATGTCGAAAGCGATGAAGGTGAAGAACACGCCGAAGCAGATCAGGATAGGAGCCGACCAGAAACGCATCTTGAATTTCGTCTCGTCGGCCACTTCATGAGCTTCCTCTGTGCGGCCATCCATCCAGAGCTTGTCGCGGCTGGTCGATTTCTTCAGCTGCCACAGGACGAGCGAGGTGATGATGACGAGGAACAGGACCGTACGGAAGTAGAACCAACCCGGCTGAAGCCAGGTCCTCTTACCCCAGAGCTCGTCGAGGATGTGGGGATTCGCGATCCAACGATAGACGTTGTGCGCGTGCCCCACGTTGAGGGCTATGCAAGCGAGGACGATGACGAAGATCAGGGCCCCGATGGGCACGAACGAACCGAAAGCCTCGTGGATACGACGGACGGGACGAGCCCAGCTCGCGCTGATCACGTCGGTACAAGCCGAGATGATCATTCCGCCGAGGGCGATGCAGAAGAAGAAGAACGAGTTGAAGATGATCGAGCCCCAGGCGCGCTCGCCTTGACCCGTGAAGAAGGCTGCGCCGAGGCCGATGAGGCCGAGGACTGCCAAGAGTATCGCGACGCCCTGAACTTTGGGGGCGCGAATGTAGAGAGACTGCTTATCGACGTGGTCTAAGTCGTGACTATGATCGTGACCGTGCGAGCTCATTCACGCGCTCCTTATTGCATGTTGATGGGTGGTTGAGAAGGATTCACGTGAATCCCCTCAGGATGTTCCGTCTTCGCGGTCCCGTTCTGGAGGCCGCGAAGGTGAGCAATGATCCACCAGCGTTCGTAAGGAGACGTCGCATAAGCGTAGGATGGCATCTGCGTGCCGCCCTTCGAAATGCGATAGAAGAACCAACCATCTTTGTGGGCCTTCAGCTCAGCACGGGTGATATCAGGTACGGGGATCGGATAGGCGTCGCCGAGGTTGCCCTTGCCTTTGCCGTCGTAGCCGTGGCACACGGCGCAGTAGGTATCAAAGAGGTGCTTGCCGCGCTCCTTGACCGCTGGGCTGATCTGTGCCAGGTCTTCGCCGAAGGGGTTCTTCAGTTCGACTTCCGCTTCTTCATAAGTCTTCGGATAGAGGATCGCATTGATCGCGACGCTGTGCGCGGGCGGATCGATGAACGTTTCCTGAGCCTTCGATGTGGGGTTATCCGCCATGTCCGGCATGTACTGCAATTTGGTTTTGTTTGGACCGGATCGACAAGCCCCGAGTGCAAACAAGCTGCTGACGACAACTGCTTTAGCTATGTGTTTCATGGGCTTCCTCACTCCGATTCGATCTGACGAATTTCTTCCGCACCGAAATCTTTCAGGATACGGGCCTGCTCACCATTGAGCGCCACGTTCGGTACGAAGATACCGAAGCGGTCATCGGTGAAACGCGGGTCGAGGATGCGTTGCTTCGGGTTAGGAAGGCGCCCCATCACGAGCATGCCCAGGATGGTCATCAGACCACCGAAGAGGATCGTGAGCTCGAAACCGAGGATGAAATACGAAGGAACCGAATAGAGACCAGGGAGCTTACCGCCGACGACCTGCGGCCAGTCGTAGTCGACCCAGAGGCCGAGGCCGAAACCCGTGCAGGTTCCGGTAAGGGCGCCGGTGAGGGTGAACCAACGAACCGGGCTAGGGCCCGCATCGAGCGCTTCCTCGATCTCGTGGTACGAGGTCGGGGTGAAGACTTCGTGGTCTTTGAAGTCGGCGCGATCGCGGATGGCTTTCATCGCATCGACGACTTGATCGAGATACTTATAGATAACCAGAATTCCACCAGGTCTTCTCATTTCAGCCTCCTGCCTTCTTGCTCAGTGGTTTAGGCATAATCAACTTCAGCTCGGACATCGACACGATCGGGAAGTAACGGCAGAAGACCAGGAACCAGAACATGAACCAGCCGAAACTACCGACGGAGAGCGCGATATCACCGAGAGAGGGTTGGAAGTGCCCCCAAGAGCCCGGGAGGAAGTCTTCTACGAGAGAAGAGATGATGATGTTGTAGCGTTCGAACCACATGCCGACGTTCACGAGCACCGCAACGAACATCGATACGGCTACGTTGTTGCGCATGCGCTTCGACCACCAGATCATCGGGAAGATACAGTTACAGAACACCATCACCCAGAAGTAGAAAGCGTAGTTGCCGACCGCGCGTTTCTCGAAGACCGCCCATTCGTATGGGTTGCCCGAGTACCAGGCGACGAAGAATTCGATGGCGTAAGCGTAGAACACGATCGTCGAGGTGAGGAGCGTGAGCTTCACGCAGGCCTCGAGGTGTTCGGGACGGATGAACTCTTCCATCCGGAACATCTTACGGACGGGCACGAGGAGGGTGTAAACCATCGCGCAACCGGAGAGGATCGCGCCGGCGACGAAGTAAGGAGGGAAGATCGTGGTGTGCCAGCCGGGTTGGATGGGCATCGCGAAGTCCCAGGAAACGATGGAGTGAACGGAAAGTACGAGGGGCGTTGCGAGAGCAGCGAGGAAACCGTAACCGGCTTCATAGTGGTGCCACTGCTTCGCCGTTCCGCGCCAGCCGAAGGACATCAGACCGTAGATACCGCGACGAAGACCGGTCATGCGGTCACGGATCGACGCGAGGTCGGGTACGAGACCCATGTACCAGAAGAGGAGCGAGATCGTCAGGTACGTGGAGATCGCGAAAACGTCCCACGCGAGTGGAGAGCGGTAGTTCGCCCAAAGGTTGTTGGTGTTCGGCAGCGGCGGGATCCAGTAGGCGCCGAACCAGAAACGACCCATGTGGATCAGGGGGAAGAGACCCGCGGTGATAACGGCGAAAACCGTCATCGCTTCCGCGGAGCGGTTGACCGTGTTCCTCCACTTCGCACGGAAGAGGAAGAGGATCGCGGAGATCAAAGTACCGGCGTGGCCGATACCGACCCAGAATACGAAGTCGGTGATAAGAACGCCCCAATAGACGGGGGAGGTCTTACCGGTGATACCGACACCGAGGGCGAGCTCCGCGCCCCAGGTATAAGCACCGATCAAAAGACAGACAATAGCGAGGCCCCACGCCAGGAAATACGTGGGATGAGGCTTCCCAAGGTTAGCGAGGATGCCGTCGTTGACATCCGATATCGTTCGGTTCCACTTAATTTCGTCGCTCATCCAAATGCTCCGGTGTTCTTTCGTGAGCGGACCGCACAAGAGCGGCCCGCGTCGCTGTTATCGATTATGGATGTCCTTCAGGCATCGGCATTTCGCCGCCAGCTTGAGCAAGGCCTTCGCTTCCGTCGTGACGAACCTTCATCAGGTAAGAAACGTTAGGCAGAGTCTTCAAGCCATACTCTTTCTTCGAAGCGTCGCCGTTCAGAAGAAGGTAAGCGCGGTTGTCACGACGATTGCGAGCTATGCGGCTGTTCGGGTCCTTGAGGTTGCCGAAGGTGATCGCATCCGACGGGCAAGCCACTTGGCAAGCCGGACGAATCTCACCGTCGACGATGTCACGACCCTGCTGCTTCGCATTGTGCTTCGCATCGCGGATGCGCTGCACGCAGAAGGAACATTTCTCCATGATACCGCGAGTACGAACGGTAACATCGGGGTTGAGAGCGCGTGGGTTGCGGTCGATAGGACGTTCGCCCATGATGTTCCAACGGTGGGTGAACCAGTTGAAACGGCGAACCTTGTAAGGACAAGCGTTACCGCAGTAACGAGTACCGATGCAACGGTTGTAGGTTTGGACGTTCATGCCTTCCTGGTCATGGGTCGTAGCGAAGACCGGGCAAACCGCTTCGCAAGGCGCATGGTTACAGTGCTGGCACGGAACCGGCTGGAAGCTGGTCTCGGGATTGTCGACTTCACCGCTCCAGTAGCGGTCGACGCGGATCCAGGTCATCTGACGACCGATCAGGATCTGCTCACGGCCGACGTGAGGGATGTTGTTTTCAAGGGTACAGGCGACGTTGCACGCGCCGCAGCCGTTGCAACGCTCGAGGTCGAACGACATGCCCCAGCGATACTTCTCGCTCGCCTTCCAATCCGGGAAGAGCCACGAGGTGCCGCGAAGGTCGCCGGGCTTCGGCGAGTGCGAAGGATAAAGGTCGGGCACGTCGTCCAGATCCTTGAACTTGCGCATGCCTTCCGCTGCGGCTTTCAGCGAGAGGACCGGCATGATATCGCGACGGTTCGCGATGTCGTTGTGCTTCTGGTGAGCCGCGAGGCGGTAGCGCTTGCCGAGCTTTTCGATCGAGACGACCTGGCCCGAGGTCACGGGATCGCCCGTGAGCGAGTCGGTGCGGGCCTCGAGGAGCGCGAGCGGATCGACGCCGACGCCGTCCGAGATCATCGACTGGCCGGGCCTGTGGCCGTTACCGCGAGGGATCGCGACCGTATCGTAGTGCAGGCCGGGCAGCGGATAGACCGAAACGTCTACCGAACCCGACGGGGTCTTGATGCGAAGGAGGTCGTTATACTTGATGCCGAGCTCTTTACACTTGTTCGGGTTGATGCCGACCCAGGTGTCCCAGGCGATCGAGGTGAGGCCGTCGCCCGTTTCCTGCAGGACCGGACGCTCCGAGACCGAACCGTCGCCGAGGCGGTGGTCGAGGTAAGCGACGAGTTTCATGCCCTGGGCGGGAGCGACTGGCTTAAAGACGCCGGTCACGTCCGCGAAAGGAGTCGGGTTGCGTTTCGCGAGCTGCGAAACGTAGAAGCCCTTGCGCTGGATAGCCGCGAAGAAGGTGTCGAAGTCCTTGGTGATGCCCGAGGACTTGTACATCACCTGCCACTTGCTGCGGAGGTATGCGCGGTAGTCTTCGAAGCCCATGGGTTTGCCCATCTTCGCCGCCGTCCAGAGGAGGATGTCTTCCGCCTGGTGGCTGTTCGTGATGGAACGCACGGTCGGCTGCTGGATCGACCAGAAGCCGGCGACGAGCTCTTCGTCGCCCCAGCTCTCGAGCGGGTTGTGCGTGTTGAGGACATGCGACGAGACGAGGTCCGTCTCGTTCGGCATCGCGTTCATGTTGATGACGTGTTTGATGCCTTTGAACAGGCTCTCGAGGTCGAACGAGTACGGCACGGTGAACAAGGGGTTCACGTCGACGACGAACAGGGTGTCGATCGAAGGCGCGTCTTTGATGAAACGAGCGAGATCGCCTGGGCGGCCCGGGTTCTTGAACCAGCCTTGGTCGAAGAAGAGCAGGTGGTCTTGGTAGGCGCCGAGGAGGATGTTCACCGCGATCGCCGCGATCTGGACCAGAGTCCCGTTCGGCGAGAACGCGCCCGACTCGCCTGCGAGCAGCAGCGCTCCGCCTTTCACGGCCGAGGCCGCGAGGTCCTGGATAGGCTGCTCGAGCTTGAGGCGGGAAACGGTGCTGTTGATCAGCTCCTGGTTCGCGTTCACGAGCTTCGTGATGTTCGAGCGGTCCGCGTCGCTGCCTTTCGAGCCCGGCGTCTTCAGGAGCGCGCCGGCGATCGCGAGGGTGATCGCGAGTTCGTCGCCGGGAGCGATCGGATGGCGTTCAGCGGCTTTCGAGCCGGTGCCGGTCAAGCGGTTCTCGAAGGTCACGAAGCGGCCTTTGTTGCCGTTCTTGAAGGCGTAAGAAGCGGCCCAGCTCTTCGTTTCGAAGATGCTGGCGATGCCGACGTCCTGGAAGTCCGTGCCGACGCCGATGAGCAGCTTCGAGCGGCGGATGTCCGAGCGCGGGATGCCGTCGACGCCGAACGCGAGGCGATGGGCTTCGGAGATGCTGTTGAAGAGGCCGTTCGACTCGAGGAGATAGACGCCGTCTTCCGACTGGCCGATCTGCTTGAGGAAGTCCTTGTAGAACTGGATCGAGTTGCCGGTCGTGCCTTTGATGAGGAACGCGGTCTTCTTCGATTCCTTCAAGACGCCCGCGAGGCTCTCGTGGACGTCGTCCCAGCTCGTTTCCGTGA
The DNA here is from genome assembly GCA_030151925.1 of Oligoflexus sp. Classification (GTDB taxonomy): domain Bacteria; phylum Bdellovibrionota_B; class Oligoflexia; order Oligoflexales; family Oligoflexaceae; genus Oligoflexus. The sequence goes on along the minus strand of JASLCY010000350.1, from coordinate 4,464 downwards.
GTTTGTCGCCGAAGCGGACCAAAGGCGCCAGACGGCGCTCCGGATGATAGAGGGCCTGAAGCTCGGACATGCCGGCCATCGACGCCGCGCCTTGGCTCAGCGGATGCTCCGGGTTGCCTTCGACGAAGACCGGGCGGCCTTCGCGCGTCTTCACCACGACGCCGACGCGGTCGATGGTGGTCGCGAAATATGTAGGGACGCCGACGATGGCGTCCGCTGGCTGCGTTACGTAAGGAACTGCGTGCTCGACCGGACGGCGGACGCAGGCTGCGGACGCGAGGACCGCACCGGCACCGAACATGCGCAGGAGGTCGCGGCGGTCAACGGCGAGCTTCTTCTCGCTGCTGCTGTCCGCCTGGTCCTGCTCTTCGGCAAGCTCAGGCATCGCCTCTTCGATGTTCACATAGAATGGGCCCGGCACAAATTCCTTGGCGGGCTTTTCGAAAGGCTGATCTTCTGGGGCAAAGACTTCTCTTTGTTCTCCAAGGCCACGAAGATCGCTATCGAGACTCGTCATCTACCTACTCCCTATAACAACAAGGCTGCTGTGAGCCCCTCGTCTTTTCCCGATGGTTTGATTAATAGTGGCAAGTCGCGCACTGGATGGAGGCCTTGTTCGCCATGTGGCACTCAACGCACCAGCCCATCTGCAGGGACTTCACCTGTTTCACCGTCTGCATCTCCTCGACTTTGCCGTGACATTCAGCGCAATCGAGGCCCTTCTGAATGTGAGGACGGTGAGAGAAACGCACGAAATCCGGGATATCGTGGACCTTCGTCCAGACCATCGGCTCGTTGTTCTTCCACTTCGCAGTGATGAATTTAATCGGATCCTTGTCGGTGCGCACGTACTGGTGGCAACCCATGCAGGTATTCAGCGGAGGAATACCGGCGACCGCGGAGCGGCGGGCTGACGAGTGGCAGTACTGGCAAGGGATGCCGCGCGCGGCATGCTTGTCGTGTGGGAAATCGATCGGTTGCTCGGGATGATAGCCGACATCGTCGACGGTATCACCTGGCGTCCACCAGTTGGTCCAAAATTTGTGACCGCGACCACAGCCCGTAAGCAGCGCAGCGAGCACAAACAGCTTTGCTAGGTGTGAAAACGACATACGCACAGTAGCCAACGACAGCCTCCTTAAACGGAAAGAACAGTTCCCTCAATACAGAATTCTTCTGAATATAAGAAAAAAGCTTGCATGATAAGTATCGTAAGGACACGAAAAACGAATTTTAAATGACGGCCTTAGTTATCATACTTTCTATGCAGCGCCAATCAATTTATTGGCGCTATCAGGCCATAACTGCTGACAAAAGTCATGTTCGTATCGACTGATGTTCGCTCACAAACGGCGCTGAAACTCGGACGTACTAAAAATCGATTCCCGCGTCTCCTCATTTGAGGCAAATAGTGTCAGGCAAACTTGAATTCCCTAAACAGAGCCTCGATTTTAATGGAATTCTTAGGGAATAACCAAGCATAAACCGCTTGAATAACGCCTATCTTCTGCGACAATCACCATAAATGTGTCTAAGCTCCTTTAGACATGCAAGACAATATGCCCTAGCCTTAAAAGGTAGTTTTCGGAGTGGGGCGGGAAAGGTTACCCATGCAGTTCGATCTATCTGGCGACTTCAAGCCTCAAGGGGATCAACCCACTGCGATCGCGGCGATCAAAAAAACTTTCGAGGAAGGCCTTAAACACTCTGTCCTGATGGGCGTTACGGGTTCCGGCAAAACCTTCACCATGGCCAACGTCATCAAAGAAATGGGTTTGCCCACGCTCGTGATGGCGCCGAACAAAACCCTCGCGGCACAGCTCTTCACCGAGCTGCGTGAGTTCTTCCCGAACAATGCCGTCGGTTTCTTCATCAGCTATTACGACTATTATCAACCTGAAGCTTATATTCCGAGCTCCGACACCTTCATCGCCAAGGATGCGATGATCAATGACGACATCGATAAAATGCGCCATGCCGCGACACAAAATCTCTTCGAACGCAAAGACGTTATCATCGTCGCCAGCGTCAGCTGCATCTATGGCCTCGGTTCTCCCCAGAGCTATGCCAATCTTGTAGTAAATATCAACAAGGGCGAGGAGATCGAACGCAACAAGCTCCTGCGCAGCCTCATCGACATCCAGTACTCACGGAACGACACGGCCTTGCAGCGCGGAACCTTCCGCGTGCGGGGCGACGTCGTCGACATCCTGCCTTCGCACCAGAAGGACCAGGGCATCCGCGTGGAGTTCTTCGGCGACGAAGTCGAGAAGATCTCGATCTTCGACGTGCTGACCGGCAAGAAGATCAAAGAGCACGATTCGATCTCGATCTATCCGAACTCGCACTACGTTACGGAACGCAGCGACATGCGGACGATCGTGCGCGAGATCCTGCACGACCTCGGCGTGCGGCTCCGGGAGCTGCAGGCGGAAGGCAAGCTCGTCGAGTACCAACGCCTCGAGCAGAGGACGATGCACGACGTCGAGCTCTTGGAGGAGATCGGCTTCTGCCCCGGCATCGAGAACTATTCCCGTTATCTCACCGGTTCGCTCCCGGGCCAGCCGCCTCCGACCCTGCTCGACTATTTCCCGGAGAAGTTCCTCACGATCATCGACGAGAGCCACATCACGGTCCCGCAGATCGGTGCGATGTATCGCGGCGACCGCGCGCGCAAGGAGACCCTGGTGAACTTCGGCTTCCGTCTGCCCGCGGCGCTGGATAACCGGCCTTTGAAGTTCGATGAATTCCTGGAACGCACGGACAAGATCCTCCACGTATCCGCGACGCCTGGGAAATACGAGGTCGAGCAGGCCGGCGGGCGCTATGCGGAGCAGATCATCCGCCCGACGGGCCTGATCGATCCGCAGATCGAGATCAGACCGACGACGCATCAGGTCGATGATCTCCTCGGTGAGATTCGCAAGGCTGTCACGGAAGGCTACCGCGTTTTGATTACGACACTGACGAAGCGCATGGCGGAAGACCTTAGTTCTTATTACAAGGATCTCGGAGTCAAAGTCCGCTACCTCCATTCCGACATCGATTCCCTGGAGCGAAGCGAGATCCTGCGGGACCTGCGGAAAGGCGTCATCGATGTCCTGATCGGGATCAACCTTCTCCGCGAAGGCCTCGATTTGCCAGAGGTCGCGCTCGTCGCTATCATGGACGCGGACAAGGAAGGCTTCCTGCGCTCGCGCTCCTCGCTGATCCAGACCGTGGGCCGCGCCGCGCGTAACGCCAACGGCCGCGTGATCTTCTATGCGGACGCCGTCACCGACTCGATGCAGCAGTGCATCGACGAAACCGATCGCCGCCGCAGCATACAGATGGCCTACAACGCGGAGAAGGGCATTGATCCGCAGACCGTCTCCACGGCCTTGAAACCGGGCCTCAGGGAGATCTACGGCCTCAGCACCGACGACGGCCACAAACCGAGGGCCGCGGTGGACGAAGTGCTCGGCGAGAATGATGTGAAGAATATTTCGCAACTCGAGAAGCTCATAAAGAAGAAGCAGAAAGAGATGCAGAAGGCGGCCGCCGACCTCGATTTCGAGCGTGCGGCTGAGATTCGCGACGTGATCGCCGCCCTCAAGGATAAGATGCTGGTCTTCATGGACGACCAGGCAGGAGTTCAATGAATACGCTTCAGGACAAACTCAAGCAGTTGCCGACCGATTCGGGCGTCTATCTTATGAAGGATAAGAAGGGCACGATCATTTACGTCGGCAAGGCGAAGAACCTGAAGAACCGCGTATCGAGCTACTTCCACAGCAGCGCCCAGCATACGTTCAAGACGCGGGCCCTGGTCGGCGAGATCTTCGACTTCGACCTGATGCTCGTGCAGAACGAGGTCGAGGCCCTGCTGCTCGAACGGACCCTGATCCGCCACCACATGCCGCGCTACAACATCCTCCTGCGGGACGACAAGGAATATCCGTTCCTGAGGATCTGCTTCGAGGATCCCTGGCCGCGCATCCAGAAGGTGCGCCGGCGCAAGGACGATGGCGCGCATTACATCGGGCCGTTCAGCAGCGCCTCGCGCCTCGCGGTCCTGCTCAGGCAGGTCTACAAGATCTTCCCGCTGATCCGCTGCTCGCCCTACGAGTTCAAGACGGCGAAGCGCCCCTGCAACTACTATCACATGAAGATGTGCCTCGGTCCCTGCAACCTGCCGGTGGACCGCGATTACTACATCAGCCTCCTCAAGGACGCGACCTCGCTCCTCGAAGGCAAGGTTTCGAAGCTCAGGAAAGAGCTCGAGAGCAAGATGAGGGAGGCGGCGAAGGCGGAGAACTTCGAGGTCGCCGCGCAGATCCGCGACCAGATCCAGGCGATCGACCATATCTCGCAGCAGCAGGTGGCCATCCTCGACACCACGGTGGACGCGGATATCATCGGCGTCACCGGCGTCGGCAACAAACGCTCCTTCAACGTCACGATGGTGCGCAACCGCACGATGCT
>JASLCY010000492.1 GCA_030151925.1 Oligoflexus sp. | reverse complement strand
CGATGGCGGACGGCAGTTCTTTCACGACATCGGTGATCGTTTGCAGACCGGTGTTTTGAATATCCTGCCGACTAAGCACCGTCAAGGGTGAGGCAGCAGTCATATCTTCACGTTTAATGCGTGAACCTGTCACGGTCACGATCTCGTGTTTGGCGTCTTTGCCTTTTGTGGTCTTGCTGCTTGGAGCCGCGGTATCCGAGGGCTGGCTATCTTTGTTGGCAGGTCCTACGGTGTCCGGAGTTCGACTGTCATTAGGCGTTGGGCTCGACTCGGACGCCGCGCCTGGAGCGGGATTGTCCGGTGTAGCCGTTTGTGCGAATGCGAGTGAGGATAGCAGCACGAGACTGATCGCAGTCACGGCCTTTGGCGCTTTCATGATTGGCTCCCTAACAGATCTTGTGAAAAATTGTTCAACTGAACTGTATAGGGGAGCCATCCAGGAAAAGCATCTGTAATTTTGTTTATAAATTTGTAACCCGTGTAGGGCCGGGGCTTCGCTTAAAGATCGTCTTTAAGGCTCGAGAGATCGATATGCGCTTCCTGTTCGATCGTCTCGATGTCGGTGTTGAACTGCATCCAGTCATCGCGTCCGCCGCTCCGGATATTCGTGTCGCCTTTGGCGCCGTCGGCGCAGAGAGTGTCGAGATCATCAAGGGGACTGGTGTTCTTCGAAGTGACGTTCGGCATGATCACCGCGGCGATCAAAGTCGGCTTGTCGTTTTTCTTCGAACCCATGTTCACGACGATCTTAAAGTTGGCGTCCGGAACCGCGATGTTCTTCGAGGGGCCGATGTAACCGATCGCGCCCGAGTAGAAGATCGGGCCGGCGAGGACCCAGATCTCATCGGCGGGCGAAGCTTCGATCTGGGTGCGCGTATAGGCCTCGAGATGCTCCCAGGCGCCGCGATTGAGGTAAGCGGTCTGCGGCAGGATGTTGCTCATCTCGAAGGTGGCGTTGTTATCGGTGCTGTCGTCGGAGCGGTCCTTGGAAGGAACCTGATGCCCGCGATCGAAACACGTGTTGAGATATTCGGAAGACGTCACCGCGTGCTCGCCGGCCGGCGCGAGGTACTGCTCGAGCTCCGTATCGCGCGTGAAGGTCTGCGAACGGGTCACGTTCCCCAGATCGGTTTTATGGAGAGTCCAAGAGGCCCAGTTCACGATGCGGGTCGAACGGTTCCAGGAGAGGACGTATTGGTTGCGGGAGATGAGGAGGTTCGGCTGGCCGTTCGTGAGGGGGATCATGCCGTAAGGCGCTTCGGGGCTGGCATCCGGCTTGACGTCGCCGATCCAATCCGCAGCGGCGGACGAAGGCTTCTTCGCTCTCGCGAAGGCTTCGGTGTGGAAGGAAGCAAGTAAGACCGTGATCAGCAGAAGGGAGAATGGTCTCAGCATCGGGCACCTCTTACGGAAGAAGAAGGGTCACGCACGCCGCACTCTAACCCAGGCCCTCACAAGAATCATGTAAATTTTCTATGGATTTCATCTAAGGATTGAACGCAACGTGAAGATAGCAAAAGCCTGTGCAATTCTCCTTGCACAGGCTTGACTCAAAGATGAACGGGAGCGGTTCGGATCCAATTATTTCGAGGTATTGGCCAGCGACGAAATCAGGTCGCCAGGGTTGATCGTCATTGAATCGAGCGACCTGGTATCGATTTTCGCGGTGGCCGCGCCTTCCTTGAGGCCGTCGCGGACCGCGGCGATGATCTTCTCGATCTGCGGCACGTAGTCAAGGACGTTCAAACTTTGCACCGCGTTGGCTATGCCTTGGATCAGCGCTTTCGCGAAGGCCACGAGGCCCGCCGCATCGAGCTTGCCGAGGGAGCCGGCGCCGGCCACGAGGCCCGAGCTCAGGCTTTGGATAAGGTCGGGCGCCTTGGTTTTATCAAGATTCGGTAAAGACCCGACGGCCTTCACCGCTTCCTGGATCACGGCTTGCGCATGGGCCGCGAGATCGGCAGCGGATACGTTGTTGATCGAGGCTGCTCCCGAGAGCAGGCCTTTCGAGGCTTCGGCGGCGAGTTTACCGAGATCGGCGCTCGCCATGTCCTTGCCCGAAGCGCTCAGGACGCTCGAGCTCAGGCTGCCGAGGATCGCGGAGACCTGGGCGCTCGCCAGGGAATCGGCGGCTACGGATTGGACCGCGCCGCTGAGCAAGGCGCCGACGTCGTCGATGCGGTTCGCCGCGGGAAGCTGGGCGATAGCGTTACCGACGACCTGCGAGACGATATTGATAAGCGCCGGGTCCGAGAGGTCCGGAACGCCGCCGAGGCGAAGGCCGGCTTGCTGGGACGCATAGATCTGCTTGAGCGAGGAGAGGGTCGAAGAACCGACCGCCTGCAGGGCTTTCAACGCATCGGCGATCTTGACGTCACCGCCGTGGAACGATTTCAAAACGCTGCTGAGGAAAGCCGTCGCCTGGCTGACGAGCTGCGAGATGCTGGCCTTCGATGAGGAGGTCGAGGCGGATTTGCCGCTCGAGGCTGACGATACGCCGGCGATCACGGCATCGGCTGCGGCCGAAGCTTTGGATACGATGGCTTCGGCATCCTTCTCGCTGAGGCCGCCCTGATTGATGAGGGACGTCTGCAGGTTCAAAGCCATGACCTGCGAAGGGCTGTCGGATTCATCGGAACCGGATTGGCTGTCGGAAGATGCATTGGCCGAGTCGCCCTGAGCTGCTTTGCTCGATGCGGTGTGCGGCGAGGATTGCTGATTTTTGCAGCCCACCGAGAGAGAAGAGACGATCAAGGTCGACGTGATAAGTTTTTTCATCGGACGCTCCGTGCCTGTGCAAACGTAACTTTGAGCACAAGGCTTATCGGTCCGGGGCCGGCGCGTATTAAGAAAATTTTAAAGGCTCGACCTTAATGCCGTCTTTTCAAAGGGTTGGAAGCGGCCTTTCGGTAAGAATCAAGGGTTTTGTTTCTCGGGGTAACCGCCATCGATCCAGTTTTCGAGTATCGCCCGGACGTCGTCGGGCAGGGGACCGGTCTGGGGCATCGTACGATTGACGACGGCTTCCGTCTTGATGCGATTGATCGCTTTCTTCACGCCGGCGTAGGTATCGTAATAAAGGCCGCTGAGGTTTCGCACGCCCTGGGAATGGCAGCTATAACAATAAGGCTTAAAAACCTTGTCCGTGACGAAGGCGAAGTCATAGCTGGTGGTGACCTTGGGCGCCGTGCTTCCCGTTGAGTCGGTCGGCGTCGTGACCGTCGAGTCCGTATTCGTCGGAGCGGTATTATCGGACGAATCGGTTCCCGAGGACGAGGTCGGAACCGTGGAAACCGGAGTTTGCGAGGATGAAGAATCGCTCGACGTCACGGTCTGCGCTTTCGTGGAGTCGGCGACGGGAGCCTTATTGTTCTTGGATGAAGAGCCGCCGCCGCAGGCGATCAGGGCCTGAAGGCCGAGCAGGGTTATCAGGATCTTCGAACTCTTCATGCTGAACCTCGTCTTTCCTCGCGGCGTTCATCTCGCCGCTTCGCTGCGTTGCTGAAATCTGCAAGGCCCAGACCATCATGAAGGTCGGGCTAAGTCCTGAAAAAGGCAGGGGGCGCCTCTCATCGATAGAGGCTAGATTTTCCCGCGAGGCCGTCTAAAAACTATTCATAGCCTTGAATATAAGACCCAGCGATCCCGGATTCTCGCGAATCACCTTTAAGACCGGGACGGGGCGTGTTAACGTTTGAAACGCGACGCGAAGACCCGCAAAAGGAAAGGTCGAACATCATGGAAAGAAGACAGCTCGGGAAGGAAGGCCCCACGGTCTCAGCGCTAGGGCTCGGTTGCATGGGAATGACCAAGGTCTACGGTCCCACGGACGACAAGGAATCCTTGAAAGTCCTGGCCCATGCGCGTGAGATCGGCGTTACGTTCTGGGATACCGCAGAGGTTTATGGCCCCTACAAAAACGAAGAGTTCATCGGGCAATCCTTCCAACTCATCAATCGCCGCGACA
>JASLCY010000347.1 GCA_030151925.1 Oligoflexus sp. | reverse complement strand
GCCTACGACGGCATCGGCTACTGCTGGCAGGGCCCCTTCGACAAACTCGAATCCGGCCGGCAGACCGCGGCTCTCGACCTCATGACCGCCGCCGTCCCGCAGAAGGTGAAGAACCTCGCGCTCGGCAAGAAGGCGACGAGCAACCATAACGCCTGCAAGGATTATGAGGGCATCGAAAAACTCACCGACGGCTCGAGCGATACGAAGTGGTGCACCGGCAACGACGCCGAGGGCGTGACCGTCGACATCGACCTCGGTTCGATCCAGCAGTTGCATCGCATCCGCATCTCCCACGCGGGCTCGGCCACGTTCATCGGCGAGCCCAAGGAGTTCAATACCAAGGACTTCGAGATCCTGGTGGCCGATCAGGCGGCCGGTCCCTGGCGTTCGGTGGCCAAGGTCACCGGCAACACCGCGAGCGGTACGTCGCATCCAACTAGGGAGAAGGCCCAATTCGTCCGCCTGCATATTACGAATGCCGGCTCGGACAATACCGTCCGCATTTATGAAGTAGCTGTCGAGTAACACGAGATTTCGAGCGCGAACCGTGTTAGATTCTCTGCCTCAACCCGGACCCCGGCGAGGTAAGCCATGAATCAAACGCGGTTTCTGCTCGACAAATTCAAGCCTGTTCCCTTCGGTCTCAAGCTCTTCAGCAAGGGCATCTGCCTCAAAGCCCCTTACTTCGGTTCGATCGCCCCCGAGTTCACTCATCTCGAATCCGGCTACGGCATCGCCAGACTCAAGAAACGCTGGGCGCTCACCAACCATATCGGTACCGTCCACGCGATAGCCATGGCGAACCTCTGCGAGTTCGTCGGCGGCGTGACCCTCGAGGTCTCCCTGCCCGAGACGCATCGCTGGATACCGAAGGGCATGACCATCCGCTACCTGCAGAAGGCCAAGACCGATCTCACCGCGGAGACGCATTTCCCCCTCGACCGGTGGCCCGATTCGGGCAGCTTCGTCGTGCATGTGGATGTGAAGGATGAGAAGGGCCAGATCGTCTGCGACGCCGATATCGATATGCAGGTCGGTCTGAAGCATTGAAAAAAAGAAGCGGCCTCTAAGGACCGCTTCAACGAGGGATGATGTTCTCTCTATGATCAGCAAGCGAGTTCGAAGGCGCTTTCGTAGATCGATGCTGCGGTATGGTATTGGTCCGCGGAAACAAACACTTTGATTTCCGTGTCCGATGCCATGCAGGGGCGAACTTCGACTTTCTCGTTATAGACCAAAGCCGCATCGACGCCGTGACCTTTCAACTTGTCAGAGAAAAGCTCGGCTTCCATACGGTCGAAAGAGATGAAGACCAATTTCATAAGACGCACTCCTTTAAAGCGGTGAATCATCACCGCGGGCTTCTTGCAGCTCTCGCTGCTATTGGGGTGTGGGTGTTGAGCTCGCGCCGAGTTTGGGGGCTTTCTCAACTCCGAGCCTGGACGGGCTCTGTTTGATAGCGTTTCGATCGTGTTCTCCGCTTGCAATCGATCCGCGTATATAAATTATCGGTTCGGAACGGCGGAAAATTGAGGATTTCTGCAAGGGCTCGCATTTTGATAAATATTCTAAAGGGTTGGAAAAACATGAAGAGACGAATTTCCCTTTGGCCCCTCCTGCCGATATTTCTGACTTTGGGCGTCATGGCTTGCCAAACCCCTACAAAAACCTTCCCTTACGAAGATATTCGGGAAGGGCTCAACGCCCGTTTTCAGAAGACCTTCGTCGAGAGCGGGCCCTATGACATCTATTATGCGACCAACCGCGACCATACCGGAGACGTGACGGCCTGCACCAATGCGGTGTATACGGTGCGCCTCGGCCAGGATATGACCTACGGCCTCTGCCGCATCCAGGTTCCCATCACCCGGGCGGTAGGCTCCCTCAGCAGCGGGACCGATCCCAACTCGGACGCGCAGATCAATTTCCAGACCGTGCAGCATGAGGCCTACGACGGCCAGGGTTTCGCCGAGGCCCTGCGCAGTTCACCGTCGGATGAGATCCTGATCTTCGTCCACGGTTTCAACGTGCGGTTCGAGGAAGCGGTGTATCGAGCCGCGCAGCTCGGCTTCGACGGCAAGTACCAAGGCCAGGTCGTGCTCTTCTCGTGGCCGGCGGGCGCGAACGATCACATCCTCCAGGGCCCGTTCCTGCTGCAGACCTATAAAGAGAACAAGGCGAACGCGGAAGCGAGCCGCGAGGCGTTCCAGCAGGTGCTGAACGCCGCTCTCGCCACCCATAAGAGAATCCATATCGTGGTGCACAGCATGGGGCACCAGGTGGTGCTGCCCGCGCTGGCGCAAATCGCGGAGCATACCGAGCCCGGCGCGATCCAGGAGCTGATCCTCAACGCGCCCGACTTCGCCATCGATGATTTCGGCGGCATCCTGCCTTCGCTCAAGAAGCTGGCGAAACGCACGACGATCTATTGCTCGCCGAGCGACAACGCCCTCGCCGCCTCGACCCGCGTGAACGGCAACAGGAGGCTCGGCAGCTGCGCGTTGTTCGATGGCGTCGACGTGATCGACGTGAGCGAAGTCGATAAACCCGTGCTCGGCGTCGGCGGACTCGGGCATGGATATTACGCGGGCCGTCCCATCATCGGCGACGTCCTGCAGCTCCTGCTCGGGATGGACGCGGACCGCCGGCTCTTCATGCGGAAAACGGTTCCGGCCACGAACTCCAATTACAGGCTCAGGCCCTAAAGGAAAAAAGACTCCCCAGCGCTTCGCCTTTTCCAGTATGCTGAAGTTTTAGCCTTGGATCGGGACAGACTGGGGAGCCTTATGCGCAAAACCATCGCTTGTAGCCTTCTGTTGGCCGCTCTCGACGTATCCTGCCGCACGCTGAACGAATCGAACCTCTCCATTACCGGCGGCACGGCCGTGCGCAGCAATGAGAAGATAGCCGCGGGAACGGTCGGCGTGATCGAGATGGAGCCGGCGACCATAGAACCTTTCTGCTCGGGCGTGGTGATCGCTCCGGATGCCGTCCTCACCGCCGCGCACTGCTTTAATTTCAAACGCCGGAAGCCGATGATCTATTTCGGGACCAAGGTCGCGACCGATATCGTGCCCGAGGACGCCCGCCTCATGCCGATCGCGAGCATCGTGATCCATCCCGATTTCAACGCGAAGGCGGCCAAGGCCTTCGATCGCGCGGTGGAGAAGGT
>JASLCY010000415.1 GCA_030151925.1 Oligoflexus sp. | reverse complement strand
GTTCGGTTCGCCGGCGCTCATCAAACGCGTCGCGGCCTTCGGCACGGAGCGGGGCTGGCGTTTCCCTTCCCTGCGGCGCGTGATCTCCGCCGGCGCTCCCGTGCCCGCGGGCGTGATCGCGGACTTCCGCAGCCTCCTGCCGGAGAGCGCGGAGTTCTATACGCCCTACGGCGCGACGGAATCCCTGCCGGTCGCGATCGCCGAAAGCCGTCTCCTGCTGGGTGAAGCGCGCCGCAGACATGAGGACGGCCACGGCCTTTGCGTCGGCACGCCGGTCGCTCCGACCCTCGTGCGCATCCTGCGGGTGACCGACGAGGCCCTGCCGCGTTTTGCGGAGAGCGATATCCTGCCGGTGAATCGGATCGGTGAGATCATAGTCTCCGGCGATCAGGTCACGCACGCCTACTTCAGTCGTGATGAAGCGACCGCGATCGCCAAGACGCATGATGCGGAAGGCCGTCTGTTCCATCGTATGGGCGACCTCGGTTATCTCGACGAAGAAGGCCATCTCTGGTTCTGCGGACGCAAGAGCCATCGGGTTCAGACCGCGGAAGGCCGCGATCTCTATACGATACCGAGCGAGGCTATCTTCAACCGCCATCCGCTGGTGAACCGCACGGCGCTGGTCGGGCTCGGCGCGATCCCGCGGCAGGAGCCTCTGCTCTGCGTCGAACCCAAAAGGCCCCTGACGCGCGGTGAAACGGCCAAACTCCTGGCCGAACTCAAAGAGCTCGCGAATGCGCATGCCCATACGCGCGGCGTGCAGAAGTTCCTCATCCATCCCGACTTTCCGGTCGACATCAGGCATAACGCCAAGATCTTCCGGGAAAAACTTAAAATCTGGGCCGACCAAACATGGGCGAAACAAAAACAGCTCTCGTGACCGGAGGCGGCGGCTTCTTAGGCTTCGCGCTCTTAAAAGCCTTAAAAGAACGCGGCTTCGCGCTCCGCACGATCAATCGCGGCGTTTATCCCGAACTCTCGAAACTCGGCATCACGGTCTACCAAGGCGATCTCGCCGACTATCAAACGGCCCTCGAGGCGATGCGAGGCGTCGACGTCGTCTTCCATGTGGCCGCGAAACCCGGCGTCTGGGGCCCCTATCGCGAGTACTATGAGGCGAACGTCCAGGCGACCGCGAATATCATCCAGGCTTGCCAGGAGCTCGGCATACCCAAACTCATCTACACCAGCTCCCCGTCGGTGACCTTCGGCGGCGAGGATCAGGTGAACGTCGATGAATCGACGCCTTATCCCAAAGAATTCCTCGCGGCTTATCCGGCAACCAAAGCGCAGGCGGAACAGCTCGTGCTGGCCACCAACTCCCAGGCTCTCGCCACGGTCGCCCTGCGTCCTCACCTGATTTGGGGACCGGGCGACAGGCACCTGATCCCGCGCATCGTGGAACGCGGCCGCGCCGGTCGCCTTCGCCTGATCGGCGACGGCAGCAAACTCGTCGATGCGGTTTATATCGATAACGCGGTGGAGGCTCATCTCTGCGCCTGGGATCGTCTCGCGATCGGCAGCCCTATCGCGGGCAAGGCTTATTTCATCGGCAACGCCGAACCCTGGCCGATGAAGGATATCCTCAACAGCATCCTGAAGGCCGCGGAACTCCCGCCCGTGACGAAGAGCGTGAGTCCCAAGGCGGCTTTACGCATCGCGACGGCGATCGAGGCGATCTATACGTTTTTCCGCATAAAAAAAGAGCCGGCGCTCACCCGTTTTACGGTGGCCCAGCTCAGCACGGCCCATTGGTACAATCCGCAGGCCGCCCGCGAGGAGCTCGGTTACCGACCGAAGGTCTCCATGGCGGAAGGCTTCGAACGCCTCGCTCAATCGATGGCTCGTACGTGATCGCCCGAGCGAGCGAAGCCCTCTGGCGCAATCGATGGCGCATAGATGATCGCCCGAGCGAGCGATCATCCCTTCAATCGATGATGCGCAGGTGATCTTTCAGTTCGTTGACGTCGTCCGGCTGCAGGGGAATATGCTTCTCCAGGATGTCCGCGCAAATCCCTATCGCGCGGGCATAACCTTCCGCCAGACGATTCGTCTTCGCGCCTTGCACGAGCTCCTTCACGACCTCGTTGAACACTTCCGGTTTGCAATGCCTTGAGATCTCCTCGTCAGCGAGGACGACCGCCTGCCGCTCACGCCACGAGATGAAGAGCAGTATCCCCGTCTGGCCTTTGGTCTTGTTGAGCCCGGCCTGGTAGAACTCGAGCAGCGCGCGTTGCTGCGTCTGCCGGGCCTTTTCCCAGCGCGGCGTCAGGCATCTCTGCCCCACGGCGCTCCGGCCGAAGATAAACCCGAGCATCACGCTCAGCGCGAACAATGCGCTCCAGATCGCCTCGGGCACGACGGTCCCGAAATCGTAGAGCCAAAAACCGTGTTTCACGACCAGCACGCAGAAACCGAGGATGAAGACCGCGAGGAAAGGCGCTGACGCGTTGATCGTCGAGGATTGCACGAGCATCGGCACGATCTCGCCCGACGTGCGTTTTTCAGCCTTCTGCACGGCTTCGGTAATCGACTGCGCCCCGCGTTCGTCCAGACTAGCCGACAGCCAAGCGGGAATTGTGTTTGCATTCACCATGAGCCCGACGAGCCTCCACCCGAGAATCCACCACCGCCGCCACTGAAACCGCCGCCGCCGCCACCGGAAGACCAACCTCCGCCGCCGGAAGACCAACCGCCGCCACCCCAGCCGCCGCCGCCCCAACCTCCACGTCCGCCGCGACCGCCCCCGCCGAGCACGATCAGCAGGAAGATGAGCAGGAAAAAACCTATCGGCAGGAAGGGCACCAAAAAGCCGAGAGGCCCCGCCCCCGTCGCGGGATGCCGCAGATGGCGAGGCTGCGCCGGCGCCTCCTGCGAGAAGGAAAACTGCGGATCGGTGAGGCTGACGATGTTCGCCACGCCGGCGATCACGCCGTTATCCATATCACCGCTTTTAAAGAGGGGCGCTATCACCTGACGGATGATGCGGCTCGATTGGACGTCGGTGAGGACGCCTTCGTTCCCCTGCCCCACTTCGATGCGGAGCTTGTGGTCCTGCACGGCGATCAGCAGGAGGACGCCATTGTCCTTCTTCGCCGTGCCCAGCTTCCAAGCGTCGGTGACTTTGATCGAATAAGCTTCGATCGGCTCGCCGTCGAGGCTCGGAACAGTCAAGACCGCTATCTGACTGCCGCCGCTATCCCAGAGCCTCTTCAGCTCGCTGTTGAGATAGGACCGGGTGGCCGGAGCCAAAGCCTGGGCCTCGTCCATGACGGGCTGAGTCAAACTCGGAATCGCGGGAGCCGCAGAGCCCCCGAGCGCCCAAAAACAGCACAGTAGCGTGGCGAGAACCCAAAGCTTCTTCATTTGCCGAACTCGACTTTAGGAGCGGTCTCGATCTGTTTTCTCTCGGACTCGTCCACGCTCCATTGCGGCATCTTCTCGTAGTGGTACCACAGCGAGTTCATGAAACTCGTCGGCGGCACGGTGATGAGGTTGTTGAACTGGTTGATCGCCTCGATATAACGCTGGCGAGCGATCGTAATGCGGTTCTCGGTACCTTCGAGCTGAGCCGACAGGTCCTTGAAGTTTTCGTTCGCCTTGAGGTCGGGATACTTCTCGGCCACGACCATCAGACGTCCGAGAGCCTGGCTCAGTTGGCCCTGCGCGGCCATGTATTCCTTGAGTTTGTCAGGGGACATGCTGCTCGCGTCAACCGTTACGGAAGAAGCCTTCGCCCGCGCCTCAGTCACCTTGGTAAGGGTGTCCTGTTCGTGCTGCGCATAACCCTTCACCACGTTCACGAGGTTGGGGATCAGGTCCGCGCGCCTTTTGTATTGGTTCGTGACTTCGGCCAGGGCCGCCTCCACTCCGTTCTTGGACTGCGGAATCGCTTGGAAACCGCAGCCGGAGAGCAAGGTCGCAAAGATAAGGGCTATCAATCCGAATCGCAGAGACTTCATGAGAAACTCCTAAACATGTGAAGCCTTGGGCGAGACGCCGGTCGTCACTTCACTGCTTAGGAGCATACCGCAATGGATGAAGGAAAAAAGCGGAATTTTATGGGGCGACATGAAGGAAGATCTGATCGACCGGCCGATTATGGATGCTGTCCGGCCTCGGCTGCTGGGCTTCCAGAGTCGAACCGAAGACGAGGCTCACGCCTTCGGTGACCTCGACCACATCGCGATATTCGACCCGCTGCGTCCCATAACTTTCGCAGGCCGGGTCCGCCGCGCCCAGCACGCTCTGCGAACCGGCGTTCGTCCAGGTGGAGAGGCCGCAGAAGTCCTGCGCGTTCCAGGCGTTCGCGTTCGCCTCGGAAGTCGGCATGGCGCTCACGGCCGTGAAGATGAGATCGATATCATAATCCGCGTCGAACTCCCGCACGGCGAGCGCGAAAGTCCCCGCATGCGTGATAATCCCAGCTGCCGTTTGGCAGGCAGGATCCGCGAACAGCTCTTTCCGGCGAAGCACGGAATGGTCGTCGGCGAAGGCGTAGCTCACGCGCGACGAGCTCGCGCCGTCCTCGCTGATGAGGCAGGCGGTGCGCCAGCTGCCGGCGATGACGGTATGCGATTCCTGGTCGTTCGAGCTGCGGCAGGCAAAGGTGAGGAGCAGGAGAGGCCAGATGCTGCGCGTGAACTTCATGTCAACGCCTCCGGATTAACCTTCTATGATTTCGATGTTGCCGCCCATGGCCTGCAGCTTCGGTACGAGGTTATCGTACTTCCGCGTGACCTCGTGGAAGTTCGAGAGATGCGTGGTGCCGCTGGCGACGAGCCCGGCGATCACCAGGCATTTTCCCGCGCGGATATCGGTCGGCAGGGCGAAGTCGCGTCCCGCCAGGGGCGTCGGCCCCTGGATGATCGCGGAGTGGACGTAGTTCATGTTCCGGAAGCGGCAGGGCGATTCCCCGAGGCATTTGCTGGTCACCGAGATCTTCGCGCCCATCTCGTTGAGGAACGAGGTGTAGCCGAGGCGCTCCTCGAACACGGTCTCGTGCAGGATGCTGATGCCTTCGGCCTGCGTGAGCAGGACCATGTAAGCCTGCTGCCAGTCGGTCATGAACCCCGGATGCACCTCCACCTCGATATGGGTCCCGCGCAGGCGATGCACCGGGGCCTTCACGAAGATGCCTCTCGAGTTCACGACGAATTCGCCGCCCATGCGCTGGATGAAGTTGAGGAAGCCGTAGACCGGCCCGTGATCCACGCCCTCGAGCAGGACGTCGCCGCCCGTCGCCAGCGCCGCGGCCGCGAAGGACACCGCCTGGTTGCGGTCGAACATGCAGCGGAGCTCGCAGCCCTTCAGCTTCTCCACGCCTTCGATGAGGAAGGTCCGGTTCGGCGTCTGGGTGATATCCGCGCCCATCTTTTGCAGCATCTTGCAGAGCTCGATGATCTC
>JASLCY010000405.1 GCA_030151925.1 Oligoflexus sp. | reverse complement strand
CGGGGACGGGATGCACGGGCACGCCGCGCTTTCGCGCCTCGCGCACGAGATGGTAGCCGGGATCCGAGATGCAGGGGGTTCCCGCGTCGGAAATCAGCGCGAGGCTCGATTTCTGCTCGAGGAGGCGGTCGACGAGCTGCGGCGCCTTCTCGCGTTCGACGTGATCGAAGTAACTGATGACTTCCGCCTTCTCGCGCCCGATGTGCTGCAGCAGCTGCCGCGCGCGCCGCGTGTCCTCGGCGGCGATGATGTCCGCGTTTTTCAGCACCTTGATCGCCCTGAGAGTCAGGTCGTCAAGATTCCCTATAGGCGTCGCTACAACATAAATTGCGCTTTCAGGGTTCACGGGGACTCTCAAGGGTTGGCGTCGTTCGGGAGCGAAAAACGCATAGAATTGACGCTTTTTTAGCACAGGGGTCAAGGCTTTTTCAACCCAGGGAAGGAATACACGTCAATTACATGATATATATGACGTATTTCGACCCGCGGGCGAAAAAGGCTACACGTTGTCAGCCAAGTCTGTTAATTTAGCCGAGGAATGTGTCGACGGATCGTCCCGGGTTATGCAGGTGAACCGATGCTTTTATTATAGGGAGTTCGTCGTCTGTGAGTGGTGTGCATGCCGAGGCGTATATCGCAACTAACACGGAAGCCTGAAGCTCACAGTAGGACACCCACCTGACTGCGGTGGGTTCTCCTTTGCTACCCGAAACGATCGTTGACGGTCGGCACGTTCCAACCTTCCTGCTCAGTTTTTCGCCGGTATTCTCAGGTTTTCCTTGCCCCAGCCGCACGGTTCCTTATTATTGGACGTCGCATCAATACGTGACGAGATGGATCGTGCAACTTCCCGGACAGGAACATCCGATGCTACCGACTTTGTCCCAGCGAATAGCGCAGCTCAAGCCTTCCCCCACAGTCGCATTGAACACCAAGGCCAA
Source organism: Oligoflexus sp. (assembly GCA_030151925.1). Lineage (GTDB taxonomy): Bacteria > Bdellovibrionota_B > Oligoflexia > Oligoflexales > Oligoflexaceae > Oligoflexus. The sequence goes on along the minus strand of JASLCY010000405.1, from coordinate 5,031 downwards.
GGAACTCTCGGACCTCGGGCACAAGATCATCAATTTCTCGGTGGGCGAACCGGATTTCCCGACGCCTGAACCCATCGCAATGGCCGGAATCAAGGCTATCGAAGCCGGCAAAACCCGCTACGGGACGCCGGGGGGCGGGCTGCCGCTGAGGAAGGCGCTCGCCGCGAAACTCCTGAGCGAAAACCAGCTGACCTACACTCCGGACCAGATCGTGGTGGGGATCGGCGCCAAGGAAATCCTCTTCCATCTGGCCCTCGCCTGCTTCAACGAAGGCGATGAGGTCCTGATTCCCGCACCTTACTGGGTGAGCTACACGGAGCATGTGATCGCCGCGGGCGGTAAACCCGTGATCATCCCTCTGCCGAAGGACCACTCCGCCCCGCGTCTCACGCCGGACATGATCCAACCCTATGTGACGCCGCGCACGAAGGCTATCATCCTCTGTTCGCCTAACAATCCCGGCGGATATGTCATTCCCAAAGCCGAGCTCGAGGCTCTCGGCGCCTATCTCCAGGACAAGACCTGGTGGATCATCTCGGATGAGATTTACGAATACATGTCGTTCGATGGCCCTGCTTATTCGATTGCGACTCTATGTCCCGCTATTCGTGACAGGGTCATTATCGTAAACGGCTTTTCGAAGGGTTTTGCCATGACGGCTTGGCGAGTCGGTTACATGGCCGGTCCTTCGAACGTAGCGGCTCTGGTGCGAACGCTGCAGACTCAATCTTCGACCTGCATGCCGCCTTTTGTCGAAGCCGCCGCGGAAGAAGCTCTGCGCCAGGGTCGCAAACTTATGGCCGACAAGATGGTCATCCTTAAGAAGCGCCGCGACATCGCCGTGACGCAATTGAAGAGATATCCCGAGATCTCGATTCTCCCGCCGAACGGCGCCTTTTACGTCTACATCGATATCCGTAAAGTCCTCGCCAAATCCGAGCTCTACGCGAACGATAATAGCCTTGACTTCAGTCAGAAACTGCTAGAGACATATCACGTCGCGATGGTACCGGGAGAAGCCTTTGGTACGCCAGGCTTTGTGCGTTTGAGTTACGCCGTTTCCGAAGAGACTTTGATCGAAGGATTGAAGCGTCTCGGCGAAGCTCTCGTCGCCATCGGCGCGGTTCGCCACTCTTGAGTGCCGGATGAAGGAAGCTGCAAGGCGCACGACTCGATGCTGTGCGCCCCATTTTTTTCTGGAGGGAAGATCCCATGTCACAGCTTGAGAGTTGCCTGAAGCAGATCGCCGCGATCAAAGAGGAGTTTCAGGCCGACACCAAAGCGGACCTCGATCAGAAGGGTGTGGAGGATCTTCGCATCAAATACCTGGGCCGCAAAGGCTCCGTGACGGCTTTGATGGAATCCCTCAAGAGCCTGTCGAAAGAAGAGAAACCGGCCGCCGGCAAAGTCATCAACGAACTGCGCCAGGGCCTCGAGGCCGGCCTCGCCCAGCTGAAGGAAAAAGCCGAAGCCAGCGCCCTCGACGCGAGCCTCAGCCACTACAAGCTCGATATCTCGCTGCCGACCAGCGCGCTGCAAGGGTCGCTGCATCCCGTGACCCTCATGCGCCGCATCATGCTCTCCGAGTTCCGCAAGCTCGGCTTCACGGTCTACGACGGCCCCGAGATCGATCTCGATTTCTATAACTTCGAGGCCCTGAACTTCAAGGCCGACCACCCGGCGCGCGACATGCAGGATACGTTCTTCGTCGCGGACCGCGTGCATACCATCCTCCGCACGCACACGTCCAACATCCAGATCCACGCGATGATGCACGAGCAGGTGCCGATGCGCGTGGTGGCTCCGGGCCGCACCTACCGCTGCGACTCCGACCTCACGCACACCCCGATGTTCCACCAGATCGAAGGTTTCGTCGTCGACGAGGGCATCGGCATGGGCGATATGAAAGGCATCGTCGATCGTTTCCTCAAGGCGATCTTCGGCCAGGACCTCTCGATCCGCCTGCGGCCGAGCTTCTTCCCCTTCGTGGAGCCGGGCGCGGAATTCGACCTCCAGTGCGTGTCGTGCCGCGGCAAGGGCTGCCGCATCTGCAAGGAGACCGGCTGGCTCGAGATCGGCGGCCTCGGCATGATCCATCCGAACGTCTTCGAGAAGCTCGGCATGGACAGCGAGAAATATACCGGCTTCGCCTTCGGTTTCGGCATCGACCGCATCGCCATGCTGCGTTACGACCTCGCGGACCTGCGCCAGCTCTTTGAGGGCGACCAGCAGTTCCTCAGTCAATTCCCTATCCTTCCTTAACACGCGAGGCCAACCGTTATGCTCGTATCTCTCAACTGGCTGAATGATTATATCGACCTCCGCGACGTTTCGGTGGATCAACTGAGCAAGACCCTCACCTCGATCGGCCTCGAGGTGGAAGGCGTGCAGGAGAAGAAGCCGCTCTCCGGCGAAGTCGTGATCGGCGAGATCCTGGAAGCGAAGCAGCATCCGAACGCCGACAAGCTCCGCCTCACGCAGGTGGATATCGGCAAGGGCGAACCGCTCAGCATCGTCTGCGGCGCCCCCAACGCCCGCGCCGGCATCAAGGTCGCGGTGGCGACGATCGGCTCGACCCTGCCCGGCGATTTCAAGATCAAGGAGAGCAAGATCCGCGGCGAGAAATCCTTCGGCATGCTCTGCAGCGAAGAGGAGCTGGGGCTCTCCGGCGGCCACGACGGCATCATCGAATTCCCGGCTGCGGCGAAGATCGGCTCCTCCGTCGCCGAATATTTCCATATGAACGACACGATCATCGAGATCGGCCTCACGCCCAACCGCAGCGACTGCCTCGGCCTCATCGGCCTCGCGCGCGACATCGCGGCGAAACTCGGCAAGCCGCTGAAGGTCCCCGCGGAGAGCAAGCTCGGCGTCGACGCTTCGCTGAAGAGCGAAAACCACGTGAAGGTGCGGATCGACGATGGCGACGACAGCGCGCGTTTCGCGGCGCTTTACGTCGCGGACGTGCGGGCGGTCCCCTCGCCGCAATGGATGCAGCGCCGCCTCCAATACGCGGGCATGCGCCCGATCAATATCCTGGTCGACGCGACCAACTATGCGATGCTCGAGAGCGGGCAGCCGAACCACGCTTACGACGTGCGGGACGTCGGCGGCGGGACCATCCACGTGCGCCGCGCGAAGGCCGGCGAGACGCTGAAGACGCTCGACGAGCAGGAACGAAGGCTCGAAGCCTCGGATATCGTGATCGCCGACGCCGGCAAGGCGATCGGCCTCGCCGGCATCATGGGCGGCGCGAATTCGGAGATCAAGAGCGATACGAGCCAGCTCATCATCGAGGTCGCCCAGTTCAATCCCTCGCTCGTGCGCAAGACCGGCAAACGCTTCGCCTTGCACACCGAGGCCTCGCATCGCTTCGAGCGCGGCATCGACGTCGAGAACATCGCCTGGGTCGCCCGCCGCGTCGCGCAGCTGATCGCGCAGGGCACGGAAGACTATAAGAAGAACGTGAGCGCCGACGTCCCGAGCCCGCGCATCGCCGGGACTCTCGTCGATCAGTATGCGAAGCCGTTCGCGCCCAAGACGATAGACCTCCGCATCGATCGCCTGCAGCGCATCAGCGGCATCAAGGACCTCAAGACCAAGGACGCCGCCGCTTATCTCGAACGCCTCGGCTTCAAGATCGCGGCGCAAAACGAGGCTTCCCTCAAGGCTACGGCCCCGAGCTGGCGTCACGACATCGAACGCGAGGTGGATCTGATCGAGGAGGTCACGCGCCTCTACGGTTACGACAAGATCCCTTTCACTCTGCCGAAGATGGAGATCGGAGCGCTGCCCGAGCATCCTCTGATCGACTTCATCGACCAGAGCAAAGTCCAGCTCGCGCAGATCGGCCTGCACGAGACGATCTCGTTCCCGTTCATGGGCGCGCAGGATCTCGAGCATCTCGGTCTTAGCAAGGGCCATCCGCTCGCCGCGGTCGTGAAGCTGGTGAATCCCCTGGTCGAGCACCACAGGTTCATGCGCAGCACGCTCGCCGTCGGCTTGATCCAGGCGCTGGCGCAGAACCGCCGGAACGGTTTGAAGGGCTCGAAGCTCTTCGAGCTCGCCCGCAGTTTCCACGAGCCGAAATCCTTGCCCGGCGATCTGAGCGCTTCCTACGTTTCCCTCAAGGAGCAGGGCCGACACATTCCGGTGAAGGCTCGCAAGGATGATAGGCCGATCGAGAAAACCCGGGTCGCGGCTATCATCGACGCGGCTTATCAACCCAAGACCTGGGATCGCGCCGCGGAAGATGCGGGCTTCTATCACGGCAAGACCTTCATCACGCAGTGGCTCGCCGGGCTCGGCATCCGCTCCCTCAAGTTCGAAGCGGTGGATGCGAAGGACTTCCCATGGCTCCACCCTGGCGCTGCGGCCCGCGTCCTGACCGCGAAGGGCGAATATTTGGGATGGCTCGGAGAGCTGCACCCCCGGACCGCCAAGGCCTACGAGCTCGACGCGGCCCCGACCCTCTTCGAGCTGGAGCTGGAACCGATCCTCGCCGCGCATAGCGAGAAAACCAGTTATATTTCAGGGAATTTGCGTTTCCCGCCGTCGACGCGCGACGTCGCCCTTATGGTACCTGCCGCGACTTCTTACGATGCCTTCATGAAAAGCTTCGTAAATTTCAAGCGCCGCAAGTATCTTAAGGATCAAAGGCTCTTCGACATCTATCAAGGTCAGAATCTCCCCGAAGGCAAGAAAAGCATGGCGTTCACGCTTACCTTCCAAGCCGAGGACAAGACGCTCACCGACGCGGATGTCGACAAGGAACTCGAGGCATTACTTGGCTGGTTGAAGGACGACTTATCAGCTGAACAACGATAATATTGAAAGGATACCTGAATGAAGTTGACGAAAATTTTGTTGTCTCTAGCCCTCGTAAGCGCTTCCACCGCTTCGCTCGCTAAAGACGTCGCCACTGTGAATGGCAAAGGCATCTCGGAAGATGATTACAAAAAAGCTGTTGATCAACTCGGTCCTCAGGCGGAGATGGTTAAAACCAATCCCCAGGTTCGCGTGCAGTTTCTT
>JASLCY010000391.1 GCA_030151925.1 Oligoflexus sp. | reverse complement strand
TGTCGCTCAGCGGTCAGAATACGACCGGCAAATATCCTGAATACGCGAAGATCTGGGAGGACAGTCGTTTGATCGTCATGGCCATGTTCGGCAAGAACGACGCCGCGGCGACCACCAATGCCGACGTGGGCATCAAAGCCTATCAGGATACGTATGCGGCGCTCGTCAAGAAGTTCGGGGCGCCGCTGACCACCACGGTTCCGGACGGGCAAACCGTTCCTGATCCGACGGCGCGTTATGTCCAGGCCACCTGGCAGACTCCGGCCGGAATCCTCGATATCGAGATGGACCTCGTGAACGAGATCGGCAATCCGGGCGACGCGACGTTCATCGATCGTTTCAATGCGCGCGTGCCGATCGCCGATCTCGTCGCTTATAACGGGCATTCCGGCCTCGGCGCGAATATCAGGACGCTCCTGAGCATGGGGCATTACGCGGCGAACCAGTATCAGATCTTCCTGCTCAACGGCTGCGATTCGTTCGCTTACCTGACGAACGATCTGCGGGACGCTCATGCGGCCCTCAACGATCCGACCGCCGCCCCTTTCAAGTTCGTCGACATCCTCACCAACTCGCAGCCGAGCCAGTTCAATGCGGAGACCGGCGATAATCTCGCTATCATCACGGCCCTGGTCGAGAAGAAGAAGACCTATCACGACCTCATGCTTGGTATAAACACACGCCAGCGCATGAGCGTTATCGGTGAAGAAGATAACGCGGATTGGACACCCTGAGGGCGGGAAATCCCGGAGCTCCTGGCGCCCCTTGGTCAGGAGCTCCCCTTGGGCAAGCTTCAACGGGTTTTTGATGAAAACGCAAGTCCCCTAGAAACCGAAGTTATTCGGCCTTTCTCCGCAGCCGTTCCGGGGCTCTCCGCGACAGAGTAAGATTCCCTCGCGATTCGTCGAAAAGTCCCTCAGAACCGGAGGGACGCCATGCTCAAACCCGATTATCAAACTCTCCTCGCACTGGGGCTCCTGGCTGTGGCTTTAGCGGGCTGCCGCGTGGATTCGCCGGTCGAGCGTCCGCATAATTCGCATTACAACGTCACGGTCGAAGGCAACGATAGCATTCCGCATCGCGGATCTTTGGATGACAGCGCGGATCCGCAGGATATCGCGATCGTCGCGGAAGAAACCGATGTCATTCCAGCTAAGGATGCGAGCGATCTCGGCTCCGGCGCGCCGGCGGATACAAGCGCCGATGACAATGCCGCTGCGCAGCCGCCCGCAGCGAACGGCGGCGCCCAGGCGCCCGCAGCAAACGGCTCGACGTCGTCGTCTTCGAACACACCGCCCGCGTCTTCGTCCAGCTCGACGTCGTCGTCGCCAAGTGCCGGGACACCGACGACTTCGACTTCGCCTGCGGCCACACCTCCTGCGTCCTCGACCCCGAATCCACCCGCGACCGGCGCCACGCAGCCAGCGGCGAACACGCCTTTAGCCGTGACCGCGAATCCGCAGATACCCAAGGGCTGGTATAAATTCAAAGGCCAAGGCAGCGGCCGCTGCGCCGAGACGCCGAGCGCGGCGGACGGCAGCGCGGGCGCCTTCCAGATCTATGATTGCCAGGATGCGCGGCCGCAGCAGAGAATCTATATCGAGTCCGCGGGCAGCGGTTTTTACCGCCTGAGCTCCATGAATCAAACCGCGATCCAAGGCTCCGCGACCCACCTCGCGGACGGGACCGCGCTCGAACAGGCGAAATACGCCGGGACCGATAACCAACTCTACAGCTTCGAAGTCAGCAAAGACGGCCAGCACTATGTGATCAAAGCGAAGAACCAAAACCTCGTGATCGACGTCGCCGGCGGCAAGACCGAGAACAGCACGCACCTGCAATTCGCCTATGCAAACGGCGGCAACGCTCAAAGCTGGACTCTGCTCTCCGCGCCTTGAGGCGGCCGAGGAGCATGGGGCGCCTGCTCTTCCAACCAATCCGCGGCCAGCTCGGCCACCTGCTCCAGGGCCCCTTTTTCTTCGAAGAGATGAGTCGCCCCAGCCACCGTTTTCAATTGTCCCCGGGGCAGTTTCCGCAGCGCCGCCCGATTCAATTCCAGCACCTCAAAATCCTTATCGCCGACTATGAGCAGGGTCGGAGCTACGAGGCGCGATAGGCTTTCTCCCGCCAGATCCGGCCGTCCGCCCCGGCTCACGACCGCAAACACCGGATCGCGATCCTGGAGTTTCTCCGCAGCGACGACGGCCGCGGCGCCGCCTGTGCTCGCTCCGAACAAGGCGAAAGGCACGTTGGCGAGATCGGCCCTCGTCCTCAGCCGCTCGACGGCGCCTACGAGCCTGTCGCTCAGCAGCTCGATATCGAAGATATTGCGATGGTCATGGCTTTCCTCGTCGCTCAGGAGATCGAAGAGATAGGTGCCGAAGCCGCGTTGGTTCAAAGCGCGGGCGACGGCGCGGTTGCGGGGGCTCAGGCGGCTGCTGCCGCTGCCGTGCGCGAAGAGCACGAGGCCGCGCGCGGCATCGGGAAAAACCAGGTCGCCGAGCGGGGGCAGGGCGGCGATCACCTCCTGGTTCGTGACCTGCGAGAAGTCCTGATACCATTCGCCGACCGAGCGGAAATTCTCGTGCTCCTCGTCGACCACCACATTATCCACGCTTTTGCGCAGAGCGTCCGCCGAGCTCTTGGCCGCGACGGGAACGGCGACCACCACCTTGAGCGGGTTGCGCCTCTGCACGAAGTTGATCGCGGCCCGCATGGTAGCGCCCGTCGCCAGGCCGTCATCGACGAGGATCACGGCGCGGCCTTCGAGAGAGGGCAGAGCGAAGCCCTGGCGGAACAGGTCGGTTTGCTCTTTGATCCGCGCCGTCTCCGCCGCGATCGTTTTGTTGAGTTCGGTCTTGGAGACGCCGAGGCGGTCGAGCAGGTCCTGATTCCACAGCGGATCGTCCGTCTCGCACAGCGCGCCGAGGGCGAGCTCGGGATGGAAGGGCGCTCCGATTTTCCTCACTATCAGGACGTCGAACGGCAGATGCAGATCCCGGCTCATCTCCGCGGCGAGCGGCAAGCCGCCCCGGAGCAGGGCGAAGATGAAGGCTTTGGTGGATTTATAGTGTTGCAGAAGCGTCGCCAGTTTTTGACCGGCGTGGATACGGTCGCGAAACATAAAGCACCTCCTCGGTAGGATTCCAAAGGAGGTGCATGATGTATACCAAACGCTGAGTGAACGAAAACCCTCTTAAGTGAAAATACCGAGGACGACCAGCAGCGCCGTGAAAATACCCATAAGGCTTTCGCCCGCGATAAATCCGGAACTCACCGGAACGATCGTGCGTTCGGCCAGCGCCGGTTTTTTCTTCTCGAGCCAGAGGGCGATGGACGCCCCTACGAACATCGCGAGCGTGTTGTAGGCCGGCATGGTGAAGGCCAGGCCGAAACCCGTCGGCGAAGGGATATATTTCTTGGCTTTAGGGAAGAACTGTTCGAGCAGCACCAGCAGGACGCCGAGGAGCGCGCCGACGACGATCGCGATCTGCGCCGAGGGATGCAGGGTCTCGAAGCCCTTGGCGAGCAGTTCGGCCACGCCCTTCCAGGTCTGGGCGCCGGGCGCCGGCCATTTATCGGAACCGAGCAGATCCGCGGTCGGGATCAGCAGGCGATAGGCCGGCACGACGAAGAGCGAACCGGCGACGACGCCGAGGAATTGCGCCCAGAATTGCTGCCGGGGATCGGCCTTCAGGATGTAGCCGCTCTTCAGGTCGGTGAGCAGGTCCGCGGCGTGGATGCCGACGCCGGCGGTCACGTTCGCCGTCATGAGGTTGGTCGTCACGTTACCGGCGTCGAGCGCGCCGAAGGTCAGCTGCGTGAGTTTGCCGAGAGCGCCCGTCGGCGTCGTATCGGTCTCGCCGGTGGCGCGGCTCGCGACGATCGCGATGAAGAAGCTCATGAACACGGAGAGCAGGCCCATCCAAGGCTTGATGCCGAACAGGAACCATTCGAGGAAGACCACCAGCGGCGTGAAGATCACGCAGCCGATGAAGAACCAGCTCATCGGCACCTCACGCACGGCCTCGGGATCGCGCTCGCCGGAAAAAGCCGCGGAGACGCTGCGAACCGCGCGAAGGACCGTCTTCCATTGGAAGGCGAACGCGAGCAGCCCGCTGGTCAGGATCATCGCGGAGCCGAACCACACCGACCAGCCGACGATGGTCTTGTAGCCGAGCTTCGCGTCGATGATTCCCGCCTTATAAAGCCAGGGCGCGAGGCCCGCATAGTTGATGAGGGAGCCGAGCAGCATGCTCCAGGCCGCACGAAAACCCATGATCGCGCCGGCGCCGATGAGGATGAGGCTCGTCTCCATCGAGAAGGTGAAATCGACGATCGGCCGGCCGGCGAGAGTGAGATAAGGGAAGGTGATCTTCTCGGGCAGGTTCGCGGGAATCCACTTCGCGTGCGCATCCCGGAAGAACGCGACGAGCGCTCCGCCCACGCCCGACCACAGGAGATAACGCGCCTTCTGCTGGCCTTCGGGGCCGCTGTGGTCGTGCAGCGCCTGCAGGGTTTCCGCCGCGGCGAGGCCGGTCGGGAAACGCAGCTGCTCGATGTTGATCATCTGCTGCTTCATCGGGATCGCCATGATCACGCCGAGCATGGCGATCGTCGTGATCCAGAAGAACATCTGCCAGCCGCCCATCGGCTGGCCGGTGATCATCATCAGCGCCGGGATCGCGGCGGCCGTTCCACCGCCCGTCATGTAGCCCGCGGCACTGGCGATCGATTGCATGGCATTGTTTTCGAGCATGCCAAAATTGGTTTTCACCACACGGGCTTTATAGAGCACGGTGAAGAGGGAGAAGGCGAGGATACCGGCGGTGATCGAGACACCCAAGCTCCAGCCGGTCTTTAAGGATACGTAAAGATTGGATAAACTCATGAACCCGCCGAGCACCATGCCGACAAGGGCCGCTCTCAGCGTGAGCTGACGTTGTTGGTCGATTTGCATAAACCCCTCAAATTGATCCCCTTAATTGAGCCTAAAGCGGAGAAAATGTCCATGGTTCTCTTCTCGAAAATCCATCACTTTCTTTCAACTTCTTGAGGGGGAAGATATGTGCCCGTATTGCTTCATAGACGAGAGACAGATAAAAAAGGGCTTCTACATGCGCCCATCCGATCAGAAAAAATTCCAGAGATATCGCTGCAAAGCTTGTTCAAGGCTTTATTCACAGCAGCGTTTCGGCATCGATTTCAGGCTCAGACTCCGTAGTATCAATCAGGCTGTTTTTTTCACTCTTTGCAGTGGAGTCAGTCAAAGGCGATGTGCCGCGATGTATAAAACGCGGCCGCGAACGATCGCCTTGAGGCTTAGCCGCTTCGGAGAAATCTGCCGTGAAAATCTCGACATTTATCGGCGATCTCGGCCTCAAGCCGAGCGCATCCAGATCGATGAGATGGAATCTTTCGAGCATTCTAAACGAAGGCCGCTCACGATTCCCATGGCCATCGAGGAGCAAACCAGAAAGATCCTAGCCCTAAGGGTCGGAGCGATTGCCGCCAAAGGGCCTCTGGCAAAAGTCGCCGAGGCCTTAGGAGAAACGAAGAGAAAGTGCGAGCGAAGGCTATGCATTGAGGCCATTTTAAGAGAGCTTCGGGCCTGCGCGAGCGATCGACTGATCGTTAAATCCGATAAAAGCAGAAATTATCCTACTTTGATAAAACAGTATTTCCCTGCAGCGATTCATCGAACCTATAAAGGGCGGAGAGCAGCTCCCAATGGCCTCGGAGAGCTTAAAGAAGGCGGCTTTGATCCGATTTTTTCGCTGAATCACACATTCGCCATGATAAGGGATAACGTGAAGCGCCTCTCCCGCAAGACTTGGGCTACGACTAAGAAAAAAGCGAGGCTTGAACTGCATATCT
>JASLCY010000383.1 GCA_030151925.1 Oligoflexus sp. | reverse complement strand
CGAGTTACGGATCTCGCCACGCGTCTCGCGGCCAAATACGGCCGTCCTGTTGAATGGGCTCGTGCGATGAATCAACAGATGACGGAGCGGGCCGCGGAGGTAGGGCTCGAATTCCACCTCGATCAAGCGCGTCCGGCCAACTCCTTCGACGGCCATAGGCTTATCCACCTCGCGGCTACCGAGGGCAAGCAGGACGCTGCGAAAGAAGCTCTTCTATCCGCTTATTTCGTCGAGGGGAAAACCATAAGCGACGAGGCGACCCTGCTCGCCGTCGGACAGAAGATCGGGCTCGACGAAAACAAGGTCCGCATGATGCTCGCCAGCGATCTCTATTCGAACTCCGTACGGAAAGACGAGCAGTTGGCGGCGGAGATCGGAGTGGGCGGCGTTCCTTTCTTCGTCGTCGATAAACGTTATGCGATCTCAGGAGCGCAGCCTGTTCCCTTCTTCGTCGAAACCCTTCAAAAAATCATGGCCGAGGATATTCATGAACGTCAGTGAACGCGTGAGCAAGCTGCAGGACCTCCTTAAATCGCAGAATCTGGCGGCCTACGTCGTGCCCAGCGCCGACCCCCATCAGAGCGAATACGTCGCGGAGAAATGGAATCGCCGCAAATACATCAGCGGCTTCACCGGCTCGGCCGGGCTCTTCGCTCTGAATACGGAAACCGCCGGCCTCTGGACGGACGGCCGTTACTTCGAGCAGGCCGAGACGGAGCTCAAGGGCACTCCCATCCACCTCTTTAAACAGGGCGTGCAGGGCGTTCCCGAGTGGCAGGAGTGGATGATCCAGACCTTGAAGAGAGGCAGCCGCGTCGGCATCAATCCGAGCCTGTTCTCGACCGCCTCCTATCAAAAGATCCAGGGCGCCTTCGATAAAGCCGGCCTTGAGCTCGTGCCCCAGCAGGAGGACCTCGTCGACCGTATCTGGGCCGGCCAGCGCCCTGACTTGCCCAAAGATCATCTTTACGCTCACCCGCTCAAATACGCGGGTGAATCGACCGCGCAGAAACTGGCGAGACTGCGGACGCAATTGGAGAAGGGCGGGGCGAAGGCTCTGGTCGTCTCAGCGCTCGATGAAATAGCCTGGCTCTTCAACCTGCGCGGCCGCGACGTTCCCAACAACCCCGTGTTCTATGCTTACGCCATCGTCACCGGCGATCGGGCGACGCTCTATACGGAAACATCCAAGCTCGATGCGAAGGTGAAGGAAACGCTCGGCAGCGACGTGGCGATCGCGCCTTATGAATCGTTCCAGGCGGCCCTCGCCAAACTCCAGGGCCCGGTGCTGGTCGATCCCAATACATCGAGCGCCGAGGTCGAATCCACCCTGCGCCGGAGCGGAATCGAAATCATCCTCAAGGACTCACCGCTCCCGGCTTGGAAGGCGGTGAAGAACAAGGCCGAACTCGACGGCATGAAAGCCGCGCACGTCCGCGACGGTGCGGCGATGGTAAAATTCATCCGTTGGCTGAAAGGCGCTATCCTCAAAGAAGGGCTCGACGAGCTCAACGTCGCCGATAAACTCGAGTCCTTCCGCAAAGAGTCGCCCGAGTATCTCGGCGCGAGCTTCACGACGATCTCGGGTTATGCGGCCCACGGCGCGCTCCCGCATTACCGGGCGACGCCGGAGAGCTTCTCGAGGCTCGAGGCCAAAGGCATTTATCTCGTCGATTCCGGCGGGCAATATGTCGACGGGACGACGGACATCACCCGCGTGTTCGCTCTCGGCGCTCCCGAGGCACGGCATAAGCAGGTTTATACCGCGGTCCTAAAAGGCCATCTACTTTTGAAACGAACCTTATTCCCGACGGGAACCAACGGCTACCAACTCGATGTCCTGGCTCGTCAACCCATCTGGGCCGAAGGCCTCGATTACAATCACGGGACAGGCCACGGCGTAGGCGCAGCGCTCTGCGTCCACGAAGGTCCTTTCAGCGTTTCGCTTCGTAAAAACCTGACGCCGCTCGAAGTCGGCCATATACTCTCGAACGAACCTGGCTGTTATCTGGTGGGTGATTTCGGTGTGCGCATCGAGAACCTCGTAACGGTCGTCGAGCAGAAGACCTCGAAGGCCTATGGCACGTTCCTGGGCTTCGAAGACCTCACGCTCTGCCCCTACGAACGCGAGCTGATAGACGTCGCGCGACTCAGCCCTGAAGAAAGGCAGCAGGTCGACGCCTACCATGCGCGCGTTCTCGCGGAACTCGGCCCGCTCCTTTCGGGAGACGAGCTCACGTTCCTCAAAGGGCAGACAAAGCCGCTTTGATCGTCAGTGATCGAATAAAACGCGCACTTGCTCGGGAGGCCGTCCCAGGACGGCCTTTTCACCGCGCACTACGATCGGCCTTTCGATCAGTATGGGGTGGGTGACGAGGGCTTTCAGCACCGCGGTATCATCGTTGAGATCGAGATTCAGTTCTTTAAAGACCGCCTCGCCGGTGCGGACGATGTCGCGCGGCTTCTTCCCGAGTTTCTGCAGGATGACGTGAAGCTCTTCCCGAGTGGGAGGATGGGCGAGGTAATCGACGATATCGAAGGGTTCGCCGTACGATTCGAGGATGGAGAGAGTCTCGCGGCTCTTGCTGCACCGCGTGTTATGGTAAAGCGTGATATGTGCCAAGGTGTGATCTCTTCATGGATGTTTGCAAAACATCCGCATCCTACCGGCCCGACTCGCAGAAGTATAGGGCGTACCGTTGGCGCCGAAGCTCACTTCTGATAAACGCGGACCCAGTCGACGAGCATTTGCTGGTTCGGCATGTTCGCGTCGATGCCCTGCTGCCCGCCCCAATCGCCGCCGATCGCGAGGTTCAGGATCACATGGAAATTCTTGTGGAAAGGATAGACGTCGTCGCCGCCGTCTTTGGCTTGTGAGAAATACTTCTGGCCGTCGACGAACCAATCGATGTGGTCGGCATACCAGGCGACGCCGTAGACATGGTAATCGGCGGTCAGATTCGGAACGGTCTTAGGACCGCCGCGGCCGTTCGCGCCGTAGAATTTCTGCACGT
>JASLCY010000364.1 GCA_030151925.1 Oligoflexus sp. | reverse complement strand
CTTCCTCACGACGGCGCAACGCATGGAACACAAGGCGGCGAAGGATAGGGCGGCGTTGAACGCGCTGCTCGTCGATCCCTTGAAATGGTTCCCGGAAAGCCCCGAAGCGTGGCAGGCGGTGGCGGAGCTCCTCGTCCGCAACGCGGGCCTCGAGAGGCTCCTGCCGAACATCCTGCGGACCTTCTACGATCGGTCGGCCCATTACTTCAAACCGCCGTTCGAGCACGCGCTGTGGTCGCCGGTGATCGATCACGATTTCAAGAACCCGGTGAAGACCTGGTACTGGCGCGCCGTGGCCTCGTTGCACGAATTCGCGCTGAGCCTCGGGCAGGACGAGAACAAGCTGTGGGAGGCGCGGCAGCTCTATGCCGAGGCCTACGCGCACGAGCCCAAGCTCCTGCCCCACACCTGGACCGAGCTGCATCGCGGCCTCACCCAATGGATCGCGAAGTCGGACCGCCTCGAGGAAACGCAGCGCGTGAAGCTGCAGCTGCTCGCCAAGCTCTGCAGCGAGACCCGCGACGTCTCCGAAGAGGACGTGAAGACCTATCTCGCCCAGGTGCAGGCGCCGAGCGAAGACGTGCTGAGCACCCTCGAGCGGCTCGTGCGGGATCGGCACCAGCCCGCGGTCGAACTCGGCATCATCGAGCGTCGCGCCAGCCTCTATCACTATACGAACGCGAACATCGCCCGCGTGTGGGAGCTCGGCGCCGCGCTTCGCCGCAACGATCTCTGCTGGCGAGCGGCGACTTTGCTGAAGGCGCGGCGGGCGCTGTCGCCGGAGCTCGACAAGCACTGGAATATCAGCGGCGAGAAGCGTCGCGAATTCCCGCTCCTGATGCTCGGCGACCAGCACCTGAAGAAGGTCCTCTCCGCGTTCGACGGCTACGAAAGGCGGCTCGTCGAATCGCTGGTCGTGATCGGTCCCTTGATCCCGGAGCTGCTGGCCGGATTGCATCAGGCCCTGGTGCCTATCAAACGCTCCAAACCCCTGACGCAGAATGAGACCGAGGCTTATGCGGTCCTTGACAAGATGACGTGGATCGCTCCGGTGAAAAAACAGTTCTCACCGAATCCCGGTGGGCTTTGGACCCCGAAGCCGCCCTTCTTCGCGAATCTTCTCGATACGAAGTGGTCGGTCATCTTCATCGGCCTCGCGAATCGATTCGGCATTTCCGCCTGGGAATGGCAGCTCAGCCTTCTCAACCAGCAGATCGAGTCGGTCGTGCCGCGCATGTCGCGCGCTTCCGAGCCGATCAACACGGGCAAGGTCGGACGCTGGCTGAGGGCTCTGAATCCTCAGCAGCGCAAGGCCTGGTACGAATTGGCGGCTATGGTGAAACGCTTCGACGACGAGAAGGGCCAGGAGATCCTCAGCCGATTCCTTGCAATACTCACCACCACGATGCATCAGGATCATATAGGGGCGCTCGGCAACCTCGATCGCCTGCGCGCGCCTCTCAAGCTGCGCTGGGATCTGGAGCAGTGGATCCTCTCGGATGCGTACGGCGAGATTCGCAAATCGCTCGGCTCGCATTCGGTCGGCATGTTCCCCGACGACGTCTATAAGCTCGCGCCCCTGGCGAGCGGACAAGGCAGAAGCCTTAAATAATGCGGTGCGCGAGAAGTGAGGCCAGAGGTGCGATTTCCCGGTTTTCTCCTGATGACGATGATGGTGTTGATGGCGATCGGCAGCTCTCCGGCATTCGCCGCTTCTTCGAAGGACGAGATGATCGAAGGCCTCAGGCCGAAGAAGTTCGTCCTGTCGATCGGCATGGGGCGCTTCGATGATCCCGTGTGGCGGACGCTGCGTTTCTCGAGGAAGGACGCGGGCGACGTCTATAACTTCTTCAAACGGCCGGGGCAGGCCTTCGACGGCGGGGAGCTCCTCACCGACGATGCCGCGCCCCTGAGCGTGGCCGACATCCAGAAGGCCTTCACGCGCCTCGACCAGGACAACCGCAACGAAGAAGATACGGTCATCGTCTATCTCTCCACCCACGGTACGGTCGCCTATAAGGAAGACGGCAAGATCGGCCGCTACATCATCACCAGCAAAACCGATCCCCAGCGCATGAAGGCCACGGCGCTCGATTACGACGAGCTGATGAGCTCCTTCCAGAAGCTCAAGTCCCGTAAGAAGGTGCTGATCCTCGCCTTCTGCCACTCGGGTGTGGGGAAATCCGTCCTGACCCCGGAGATGAAAAGGGCGTTGGCCCAGCTGAAGGCGCCTTATTTCGAGGAGCCGATCCAGGAGCGTTCGGAAGGTTCCATCATCCTCACCGCGAGCGGCTGGCGCGAGCCGGCCCTCGAGGACGAGCGCCTCCAGAACGACGTCTACACCCACTTCCTGATCGAAGGCTTCGGGCAGGATCGCAACCACGACGGTGCGGTCTCCATCACCGAAGCGCATGCGTTCGCCGCGCAGAAGACCTATGAATACACGCAGGGCCGCCAGCGCCCTTCGGCGATCATGGAGCTGCTCGGCTCGGACCCGGTGATCGTCTCGGGACAACTCAAGGAGAAAGGCAAGGCGGCGAGCCTCTTCTCGCTGATGGACCGTTTCTCGAAGCTCGTCGTCTCGGTCGACGGCAAGGACTACGGTCCGGTCGAGAAGGGGTTGACCGTTCCGGACGGCGACGTGCGCCTCACGATCAAGGATCCCGAGAGCCACAAGGTCCTCGCCGATCGCGTGGTGAACTTCCAGAGCGGCCGTGAATACTCGATCGCGAACTATCTCCTGCCGCGGCTTCCCAACAGCCTGACCCTCGGCGTGCGCAGCTCGCAGTTCCTCGATCGCGCGACGCAGAGCGGCTACGCGCCGAACGGCTCGCAGGGCATCGACCTGCGCTACACCTACGAAGAGGCCTTCTCCCTCTACGACCTCGTGCTCGACGGCACGTTCTATCCCGAGCAGAAGGAGACGATCGAGGTCGATACCGAGCTCAGCGGCAAGAGGAAGTTCGAGCAGAAACGTTCGATGCTCGAGCTGATGGCGGGGATTTCCCGCCGGCATCCGATCGAAGCCCTGAGCCGCAGCGATCGCACCGTGAGGACGGAAGCGCGTTGGCTCACGGGGCTCGAAGCCCTGACGATTAAACGGAATTTGAACGAGCCGGCCTTTGATCAGGTCGACCGGACCGTGACCACGGGAGGCCTTGCTATCGGCGGCGGAGCGGAAGTGACGTGGGCATATCACCTGGTCAAAGCGGGTATCGAAGTGCGGGCCGACCTCTATAAAAATTTTACGGATGAATCGAACCGACTTTTGACCGCTCCTTCTGTGTCACTTTATGCGGGGAGCTTCTGGTAAGAATTGAATTTTCAAGTCGTTAGGGCATAATCAATCCTCGTAGCTTCAATGGTAGGATGAGATTGTGGACCATCGAAAAATCGTTCTCGACCCAGAAGATCTGAAAAAACTCGAGGCGCTCCTGAAAGCCGAGGAGAACGCGGTCGATCAGATGTCCGACGCCGAACTCGAAGCGGCGGAAAAAGCTCTCGAACAACGCATCCGCAACCTGGCGAAGAATTCACCGATCGCCACCGCCGACGCCGACAAGAACTGGGAAAAGATCCAGACGAAGATGGACGCCGCGGTGCCGGTCTCGAACGTGATCTCGCTCGAAGCGAAACGAAAATCCTTCGCCTGGCCGGCGCTCGGCATGCTCGCCGTCGCGGCCCTCGCCCTCATCGTGATCACGCCCAAGCTCAGGCAGAACCAGCAGAATCCTTCGGACCTCAGCCAATTGCAGACCAAGGGCCTCGAGGGCTCGGGCGAGATGACGAATTTCTGCGATGTGGAGATCCGCGGCAGGAACGGCGAGACCATCCCAGCGGCCGGCAACGGCCAGGACTTCATCATCAGCCCGAAAGAGGGCTTCCAGATCTCGTTCAAGTGCGATGCCGACGGTTTCCTCCAGGTCTGGAGCAACGGGCCTTCGGCGATCGAGTTCCGCAATATCCCGGTCGAGCGCGAGAAACGCACGGGCCGCGAATTGCGCATCGTCCTGGGGCCGAACGCGGCGGAATCCGTCGGGCTCGCCCTCACCAAGGAGCAGATCCCCGAGGACGTGGATCTCCTGCACACGCCTATTCCCGCTCAGCGTTTCGACAGCATCACTCCCGCCTGGGCCGACAGCATCAGCGTGAAAGGGAGGGGCGAATGAGTCCGACCGCCAGCTCGTCGACGGGCGCGCCTCTCGATTTCCAAACGCTCTACCGCAAGCATTATCAGGCCGTGCGCGCCGTGGTCTCCCGCTTCCGCTTCGCCGACGCCGCGCAGGACGATTTGATCCAGGATATCTTCGTCCAGGCCTGGCAGAATATCGGCAGCCTCAAGGAGCCGGCCGCCTTCAGCGGTTGGCTCATGACGATCGCCCGCAATCGTTGCCTCAACGAACTGAGGAAGACGAAAAAGAGCGTTTCCGTGGCGATGACCGATGCGGTCTCGGATCAGGACGACGGCGGACCTCAAGAAATCATTCTCGTCGCGGACGACGACTTCGCCTCGCTGCATTTCGAGCAATCGATCGTCCTCCTGCGGCAGCTCATTCAGCTGCATGAGGGCGAACCGCGGGCGACGGTGGCCCGGATGTTCTATCTCGAGGAGAAGGCCGTGAAAGAGATCGCGGAAGCCCTCGATATGAATCAGAATACGGTTCTCTCGCACCTGCGCCGCTTCCGTTTGATCGTGAGCCAGGCCATGCTGAAGCTCGCTGAGGAAAAAGGCCTCGAAATCAAACAATTTTAAGCCCCTCCCGCAATATAAGGCATGCTCCCCC
>JASLCY010000307.1 GCA_030151925.1 Oligoflexus sp. | reverse complement strand
CTCTGGTCGGATATCGACGGCATCCTTCGTAAGTTCGTGCCGAACTTCGCTCATTACTTCGGCGCTTATCTGCGCTGGGTCTTCGTGAAGACGGAAGAGAAATATTGGGAAGCAGGCAGCCGCCCTCCGGTCGGCCGCTACACCCCAGGGGCGCGCAACCGCCGTCCTGGCTTTGATTCCCGCCCACGTCGCCCCTCGGCCGGCGGTGGTCGCCCCGGCAACGATCGCCGTCCTCCTCGTGAAGGCGGCGGCGGCCGAGATCGCGATCGCGGCCCACGCAGCGGCGGCAGGGATCGTGACAGAGACAGGGATCGTCCTCGCAGCGGCCGCGGAGAGCGCGGCGGTGCAGGAGGATCGCACGCCGATCAGGAAGCGGCCGCTATGGAAGCCGTGAATCAGGCGATCACCCGCCTGCGCAGCGAATCCGAGTTGAGCGAAGTGCGCCTCGACCCTTCGAACAGCTTCTTCCGCCGCTTGCAGCATAAAAAAGCGGTTTCGGAAGGTTTCTATTCCTTCTCCACCGGGGAAGGCAACGGCCGCTCCGTGGTCGTGACCCGCGATAAGCCGGCCCACGAGGAAGAGGCATGACAGCGGCGGCGATCACAGGCGCATCGTCCGGCATCGGTCAAGCGATAGCCGAAGTCTATGCGAGCAAAGGCCACGATCTGTTTCTCGGCGCTCGCCGGGTCGATAGGCTCGAGAGCCTGAAGAAGGATCTCCTGGCCCGCGGCGCCCGCTCGGTCGTGGCGCAGGAGCTGGACGTCAGGTCGAATGAGTCGGTCAACGCCTGGTCTGAAGCGGTTTTCAAGGCCTTCCCGAAACTCGATATCCTCGTGAACAACGCGGGCCTCGTCCTCGGGACGGACACGATAGAGAACGGCAAGATCAGCGATTGGGAGACGATCTTCGACACGAACGTGCTCGGCGTCCTGAGACTCTGCCGCCAGTTCATCCCGAAGCTTCGGGCCAACGGCAACGGCCACATCGTGATGCTCGGCTCCATCGCCGGGCATCAGGTCTACGAAGGCGGCGGCCCCTACTGCGCGACCAAGTTCGGCATCAAGGCCCTCACCGGCACGTTGAAACTCGAATTGAACGGTTCGGGCGTCCGCATCAGCTCGATCGATCCCGGCATGGTGGAAACGGAGTTCTCGGAAGTTCGTTTTCAGGGGGATAAAGACAAGGCCAAGGCCGTCTACAAGGGCCTTACGCCGCTCTCCGCTCATGACGTCGCGGAAACCGTGGAGTTCATCACTTCGCGGCCGAAGCACGTGAACATCGATGACGTCATCATCATGCCCACCGACCAGGCCAGCGTCTACAAATCACATCGCCGAAGCTGATCGCTCAGCCCCGGCGGCTCTCCTTCAAGCTTTCACGACTTTCTGATCGATGGTGCCGAAGATATTCCGACCTTCGGCGTCCTTCATCTCGATACGGATATGATCGCCGTAATTCAAGAACGGCGTCGTGATCGAACCCTTATCGATCTGCTCGATCATGCGAAGCTCGGCGAGGCAGGACGAACCCTTCGCGCGTTCCTCGTTCGAGACCGTGCCGCTGCCCAGGATCGTTCCCGCGGTGTAGCTGCGGGTCTTCGTGATATGCGCGATCAGATCGTAGAATGAGAAATGCATCTCGGGACCGGCATTCGGCTCGCCGAAGAATTTGCCGTTGAGCTCGGTCCTGAGCGGCAGGTGCACGCGGCCTTCCTTCCAGGCGCCGCCCAGCTCATCCGGAGTCACGGCGAAAGGCGAGAAGCCGGAGGCCGGTTTGGACTGGAAGAAACCGAAGCCCTTCACGAGCTCTTCGGGTATGAGGTTGCGGAGCGAGACGTCGTTCACGAGACAGAGCAGGCGCACGTATTTGTGGGCATCGGCCTGGCTCGTGCCCTGAGGCGTATCGCCGAGGATCACGGCGATCTCCGATTCGAAATCACAGCCCCACGCCGTGTCCTTGAGTTTGATGTCGTCCTTCGGTCCGAGCAGGACGCCCGAGCCGCCTTGATAGATCAGAGGATCGGTGCGGAGCGTCTCCGGCGGCTGCGCATTGCGCGCCTTGCGCACGAGGACGATATGGTGGATGTAGGCGGAGCCGTCGATCCATTCGTAGGCGCGAGGCAACGGAGCGTTCCACTCGACTTCGGCGGTCCTCACGCCGAAGGAAGCATCGCTGTTGAGCTTCTCGTAGCTTTTCTCCAGCTCGCCTTTGAGCGCGTCCCAATCATCGAGCGCGGCTTGCATCGTCTTGGCGCCAGCCTCCACGCAGCGGGTGAGGTCGCGGCTGACGACCATCAAACGGCCGTCGCGGGTTCCGTTCTTTTTCGTACCGAGTTTCATAGCTCGAAATCCTTCTCTGCTTTATGAGGAGCGGGGACGATCAACTTTCGAGTCCCACCGACTTCTTCAAACTCTGAATTTCCGCGGATGTCAGTTGGCGGTATTGCCCGGGCGCGAGATCCTCGGACAGTGTGAGGTCGCCGAAACCCATGCGCATCAGCTTGATCACGCGGCCTTCGAAATGCTCGAAGGTGCGGCGCACGATGCGGTTCCGGCCCTCTTTGATCTTGATGAGATAATAGGCGCCGCGGGTATTGCCGAGATCCACGCTCTCGATGAATTGCAGCTCCGCGCCGCGGGTCGGGCCGTCCTCGAGCACGATCCCGGTGCGGATCGCTTTTTCTTCCTCGGGATTGAGGCGCCTCGAGAAGAGCACCTGATAGGTCCTCGAGACTTTAAAGCTCGGGTGCGTGAGGCGATGGACGAGTTCGCCGTCGTTCGAGAGGAGGAGCAGGCCCTCGGTGCGGAAATCGAGGCGGCCGACGGCGTTCACGAGGAATTTCACGCTGCGGAGCGCGGGAAGCTCGAAGATCGTGGCTTTGCCTTCTTCCGGCTGGCGGCTGGTCAGCGTGAGGTCCGGTTTATTGAGCATCCAGTAGACGCGAGGCGGCTGGCGATCGTTGATGAGCTTGCCGTCGATCGAGATCTGATCGGAATCAGTCTTGATCTTCGTCCCGGGTTCCTTCACCACCTTGCCGTTGATGCTTATCCGCCCGTCGAGGAGCATCTTCTCCGCCTCGCGGCGCGACGCTATCCCGAGTTGGGAGATCCACTTCTGTATCCTCATATCGCTCACTGGAGAACCCTTCGTTGTCATAGGAGCCGCCGGCACGTCGGATCGTGTCCTTAGGCGTAGAACCTGATGCGTCCTCTCTTACCTCAAATCCGTCTTCAGCATCAGGGAAATCGGCATCGACGCCGGCGGAAAGTTCGGGCCTGCTCCGGTTCGGATCGCCGATGATGGGTTCGATCTCGATGTCATGGTCCGGGCTCTCGATCTTCTGGAAAGCGTCGATCATGGCTTCGGAGGCCGGTTGGAAAGCCGACAACGGCGGAAGATCATTGAGAGATTGGACTCGGAAGACGCGGAGGAATTCGGCCGTCGTCCCAAAGAGCATGGGTCGGCCTGAATCTTCTTTGCGGCCGACGCAGGCCACGAGATCGCGCTCGAGCAGGTTCTTGATGATACTGCCGGCATCCACGCCGCGGATAAACTCGATGTCGGCGCGGGTACAGGGCTGGCGATACGCAATAATAGCCAAGGTTTCATGGGCCGCGCGCGAAAGAGGCCTCTGCCTTTGAGAGAACATCCTCTCCATCAGCGGGGCGGCAGCGGGCACTGTCCGGAATTGATAACCCGCGCCCTTATCGTATTCGAGCCTGAAGCCGCCGCTGCGCTCTTTATAAAGGCGCTGCAGATGCTGGACGATGGAATCGAGCATCGCGTGATCGGGCTCGACGCCGTCGTCGTCGGCGAGAACCTCCGCGATCTCGGCGATCGAGATAGGTTTGGGCGCCGCAAAGATAATCGATTCGACCTGCGCTTCGAGGTTGATGGCCTCGTCCCAACGCATAAGACCTTGTTTTTCTTCATCTAAAAATTCGGGCTGCTGAGGTGCGATCGGCTGCAGCGCGCCGGCCAGCTGCAGCTCGGGAGCGTCGTCATCGAAGGCTTCAATAGCTTCGATCGCTTTGGGCTCGTCAGCGGCCGCTTCGAGCATCGGTTCTTCGGCGGGAACCTCGGCCTCAAACGCCGGTTCTTCGGCGGCAGCTTCCTCCTGAGCGGTCTGGATCTCCGGTTCGACGGCGAGCTCTTCGGGCTGCGCCTCGACCTCGGCTTTCGCCTTGGATTTGCCTTTGCCCTTGCGTTTTTTCTCTTTCACCGGCTCGGGCGCAGCGAGCACGAGTTCGGATCCACCGGCTTCCGGGCTGAATTCTTCCAACCATTTCTCCGCAGCCGCGAGCAGCTCGTCGTCGAGCGTAGGCCCTGCGTTTTCGGGCGCGTCATGCGGTTTGGTCTCTTTTGCTTTCGAATCAGCCAAGACTTTGGTCCTCTCGTTAAAGTGTATCTTCGGATTTTTTTTCCGCGTCGATCGTAAGATGCGACTCGCGGATCTCGAGCGGCAACTGCGCCTTGTCGATATCGGGGCGGTAGATCCACATCGGGCCGTTGGCGACTTCCTGGTAGATCTTGAGTTGGCCGGCCTTGGACAGCTCGAGCGCGGCGAGCACGTAGATCACGAGCTCGTAGCGCGACTGGAAGTTCTTGTAGAAACCCTGGAACAAAGCGAAGTTCACGGTCTCGATGAAACGCGCGAGCTCCTTGATCTTGTCTTCGAGCGTCACCATGTGGGTCTTCGCTTCGACCCGCAGAGGCGGTTTGCGTTCGGCAAGGCTCGCCAGCATCTGCTCGTAGAGGATGACGAGAGCGGCCGGATCACCCACCATGGGCGCTTCGATATGCTCGTAGAGCGGCGCCAGGCGCTGCCATTCCATCGACGAACGGATCTGCACGCCGAACTGCGGTTTGATGGAGAGGTGCTCGCCCGCGCGCTTGAAGATCTCGTATTGGATGAGCTGCTCCTGCAGGGAGTAACGCGGGTCGTCTTCCTTCAGCTGGCCTTCTTCGTTTTTGCTCTCCTGGCCCGGCAGCAGCATCTTCGATTTGATTTCGATGAGCGTCGCCGCCATCTCGATGAATTCGCCGGCGTCGGCGAGGTCGTCGTAACGCAGGATACGCAGGTAGGCAAGGTACTGCTGCGTGAGCTTGAAGATATCGATGTTGAAGATATCTATCTCATTCACCCGAATAAGGTGCAGCAGAAGGTCCAGCGGCCCTTCAAACTGGTCGAGCTTGAGATAATACTGTGTTGTCATGAACGACGCGTTCCTTGCCCGGTGACGTGCCTGAATTAAGACGGTTCCGGATTTTAACTGAAAGTTCGACCGGGCTCCAGCGTTAAAGGCTTGCAGCCAGCTAGACCATCTGGCATACAACGGGTTTTGGGGAGGACGTGGTTATGAACCTGCTGAAATTCTACGAGAAATGGCGCCAACGCCCCCTCTCTCAGGTGTTTGAGACCGACGCCGAATTTCCAAAAAATCACGCCTATCGTTTCAGCGCTCAGAAGGACGTCCTAAAACGGCTTTACCCGGACTATCCGCTCCTGCCCATCGAGTTCCTGAAAGAATGCCCGGCGGAACTCGAGCGCGAGTTCCCGGCGCCTCCCGTTCACCACTTCCTCTCGAGCGGCACCACGCAGCGCGATCGTTCGCGTTCGTCGTTCTCCCAGGAGGGCCTCGAGCTCTATCGCGAGTTTTCGCTGAAGAGCTTCCGCGCGATGATCGCCCCGTTTTTCCCGAATGAAGATGCGCCCCGCGGCATCAGCCTTATTCCGCCGACCAGCGAATGGACCAACTCGAGCCTCGCGCAGATGATCGCCTGGATAGGCGAGGAGTTTCCGCTCGAGTATTGGAATGCGGATGACAGGGGCGCGGCGCGTCCTGCGCTGGACGAGAGGCCCGTATGGCTGTTCGCGACCGGATTCCACATCGTGGCGTTCGCCGATGCGGGCGGACGCCTGGCCTTGCCGAAAGGCAGCATCGTGATCGAAACCGGCGGAACAAAGGGCAAGACCCGCTCCGTGACGCGCGAGGAATCGTTCGAGCTCATCACCGAATGCTTCGGCGTCGATCGCAATCATATCGTGAGTGAATACGGGATGTGTGAACTTGCGAGCCAAGCCTATGATTTTGTTGATAATCCAAGCGGACGTCTCATTCCTATGGATGAACGCCGCTTCCGTTTCCCGAGCTGGGTGCGGACCAAGGTCGTGCTCCCCGACCAAAGCATCGCCGAGACGGGAGACGGCAGTCTCGTCGTTCACGATACGATTCGCAGCGATATCTTCACGCCTTTCCGCACCGAGGACAGAGCCGAGGTGTTTCCGGACGGTTCGTTCCAATTGAAAGGACGCGTGGCCTTCAGCCCGCTCAAGGGTTGCTCGATGCTCGCCGAGGATCTCCTGGGAGCGCAGGCGCCGAAGGTTGCAGCGCCGCAGACCGCAGCCGCGCTGCAGGCGCAGGACGTTTCACGGGAGCGCGCCGCGCTCGTGCATCAGAAAACGCAGGCTATGCTCGCGGACCCCGAATTCCACGCCCTGCTCCGGAGGAATTTAGGCCTCGAAACGCTGGCCCGCTGGGCTCTCGCGGATCTTAAAGCCAGCGTTCCCGAGACTGTCGACGCGTGGATCGCCGCGGCCAGGGACAGCCAAAACATCTGCGGAAGCTGGCTGATCATCCCACCGCACACGCATGATATCGCTCTGCTTCATCCGCTGTTCCTCGCGGCCGTCCTCGATCTGAAGGTCTCCGTACGGGCGGCCGAAGACGACCAAGGCATGCTCCGCTACCTGAAGAAGCTCTTCCACGGCGCTTGGGATTTCAACGTCGTGCCGCGCTCGTTCCGCATCGCTCCGGGCGAGGATATCGGGCACGAAGGCCTCCTGGTCTTCGGCAGCGATGAGACCATCGCAGAGCTCAGAGCGGCGACGAAAGCCAAAGTCCAGGGTTTCGGCACCTGGATCACCGCTTCGCTGATGCACAGCTCGAGTTGGGCGCAGGATGAATGGGTGAAGGACGCCTTCAGCCTTGGGCAGCAGGGCTGTATGAGTTCACGCCTCCTGATCGTCTGGGACGAATCCGCGCCCCAGCTCGCGGCCCGCACCGTCACGCTCGGGGCTCTCGACCGCGGCAGCCAACTCCACCTCGCCCACAGCGAACTCGATCTCGCCGTTCGTGCTTACGAGGTCTTTCCAAGGCCGACGCCCGATCACCTGGTCCTGGGCGAGAGGCTCTATACGGAAAACCAAAGCCTCGCGGCCGAACTGAGCTCACGACCGCTGACGCTGCCTGTGCTTCGTGCGTCCCGGGCCGCTCTGGAAACGGTCTGGCGAAGCCTAGAGGACAACCCATCCTTTAAACTCCTCAGCTGCGACGAAAAGACTCATTCTCTCGCGCCCAAGGCTTTGTCGACGCGGCTTTGCGCACTTGGGGCTACAAATGTCGCGAAATGGACTGGTCGACATGGCGGCATTCCACTCTTTTTTCCTCAGGTCTAAAAGGAAATACAGCATAAGGGCCGACTCGCAGCTATAATAGCTGTCAGATCACCCTTATTTCCTTTATAAAGCGAATCTCCGCGACCTCGGAGAAAGGATCACCTTATGCTGAAACGCTTCGTGATAATGATCGGTTTTGCCTTTTTGCCAACCTTGGCAAGCGGTGCGGACGAGTCTTATCCCGATATCCTAAAGCGCGCTTACATCAGCAGCTCGACCATGAGCCAGGAGGCGATCGACAGCTTTAGGATTTCCGAGGCGGCCGAGCCCGGCGCGATCAAGGAGCTTTGCCGGAAGCTCGGCACGAAGTTCAAGCAGTTCCATTGGGAAGAGGATCCCTGCGGGAAGCTCCCGTGGCGCGCGACGCTCCATACGATCAAAGGCAACCCGCTGCTCTTCATCTCGTTCGGCACAGGCGCCGACGCGACGATGATCCTGAGTTCGGTCCATTCCGATGAATACACGCCGGTGCCTATGGGCTTCCGCCTGGCGAAGCATCTCGCGGAGCATCCCGAGCTCGTCAGCCCCGAGCAGCAGGTGATCATCGCCCCGCTGGTGAACCCGGACGGCTTCTTCCTCGACAAACCCACGCGCACCAATGCGCGCGGCGTCGATTGCAATCGCAACTTCTTCACGCTCGACTGGTATGAGAAGTCGCTCACGTGGTGGAAGACCTTGAAGCAGAAGAGGGTTCCGCACTTTCCGGGCCATTTCCCCAACTCGGAAGTGGAGACCGTCTTCCAGGTCAGGCTGATCGACGAGTTCCGGCCGGATAAGATCCTCTCGATCCACGCGCCGCTCGGCTTCATCGACTACGACGGCCCCGGGGACCAGAAACCGAAGACACTCAGCCTCGAGGAGAAGCAGGCGCGTGAGCTGGCGGCGGCGATCTCGGTGAAGTCCAATCATTACCGCATCGTGGATTATTCGTTCTACCCCGGTTCCCTCGGGAACTTCGCGGGGCACGAACGCCACATTCCGACGATCACGCTCGAGCTGGAGACGACGGACGCTCGCAAGGTCGATAGCTACTGGAAGCAGTTCCTCCCGGGGCTCCTTCAGGCGATCAGCTATCCCTTCAAGAAGACGATAGAGAAATCTGAGAACACGCAGACCTTCTACAGCGACTTCAAAGAGCGTCCCGCCCAGAAAACGGATAAGTCTTAAAAGGGTAGGGCATGGGTTCCGAACACATACTGACGCTTAAGGATTTCAGCTACGAAATCCCCGACGAACTCGTAGCCCAGGAACCCCTCGACGACCGCGCGGCCTCGCGGCTCCTCATCCATAAGCCTGACGGCCGCATCCTGCACGAGATGATGCGCGACCTCCCGGATCTCCTGCCCGAAGGCACGCACCTCATCGTCAACGACACCCGCGTCGTTCCCGGTCGTTTGATCGGGCGAACCGAACACGGCGGGAAGATGGAGCTGATGCTCCTCCGTCCGCTCGATGCGGCTCAAAACCTCTGGAGCACGCTCGGCCGGCCTTTCAAGAAGCTCGGCATCGGCGCCAAGGTCGTCTTCCCCGGCGGCTGCGAGGCGACCGTCGTGGAGCGCCACGAGCAGGGCGCGCAGCCTTCCGCCGTCGTGCGTTTCAACCTGGATTTCGAGGCTTTTCAAAACTGGATGGAAATCGAGGGGTATATTCCCCTGCCGCCCTACATCCAGAGGAAAGACGCGGTCACGGCCGCCCGCTCCAGCGACAAGGACCGTTATCAGACGATCTACGCCCGCGAGCGCGGATCGGTCGCCGCGCCGACCGCGGGCCTGCATTTCTCGGAAGAGCTTTGG
This sequence comes from Oligoflexus sp., assembly GCA_030151925.1. Lineage (GTDB taxonomy): Bacteria > Bdellovibrionota_B > Oligoflexia > Oligoflexales > Oligoflexaceae > Oligoflexus. The sequence goes on along the minus strand of JASLCY010000307.1, from coordinate 1,688 downwards.
ACACGGCTCAAGGCGAAGGGCGTGACGATCGTTCCCGTGACCCTTCACGTAGGGGGCGGAACGTTCCTGCCGGTGAAGAGCGAAGCGATAGCGGCCCACGCCATGCACAAGGAGCGTTACCTGCTCAGCCGCACGTCTTATGAAACCCTCGCGAAGGCGATCGAAGGCGGCCAGCCTATCGTCGCGGTCGGCACCACTTCGCTCCGCTGCGTGGAGTCCTTCGCACGCCTTGCGGCGCAGAGCTCGCCGGCCGAATGCTGGGACCGCTGGCTGGAGACCGAGCTCTTCCTCTATCCCAAAACGAAAGAAGACCGCATCAAGCCTTGGGCTTTGAGCGGTCTTATCACGAACTTCCATCAATCCGAAAGTTCCCTATTGATGCTTGTCTCTTCTTTGGTCGGCTACGAGAAGATCCGTTCCCTCTACGCTGAGGCGATAGAGCGAAGGTACCGCTTCTTCAGCTACGGGGATGCGAGCCTTCTCTGGCTGCCGAAGTAAGCTCAGCGTTTTTCCATCAGCTTCACCAGCATCTGCAGGTCCTCGTTCTGCTGCTTAAGCTGCGCGATCGTGAGGTCGCGGACCTTGAGCTGCGATTCGAGCGCCTGGATCTTGGCTGAAAACGCATCCTGCAGATGCTTCTCGATGGAATTGATGCGGGTGACCGTCTTGTCGCAGAACTGCAGGAGCGAAGCCGTATCCACCAAGCTGTGCTCGGTCTTGGACAGGTTCTGGCTCATCGACTGCGGCAGGGACTTAAAGCTCGCCCCCAATCTGTGATTGGTCTCTGGCTGCTGAAAGGGCACCGTGAGCGGCGCTGAAATCGTGTGCTCGACAGGAGACGCAGCCATGGAAATAGCCGCGGGTTTGGGACTTTCGACGTCTTCCAGGATCTCGCCGTTCGGCCCGACGGGGATATAGTATTTCCCTTCACGGAGAACCGCTTTGATACGGCCTGTCTTGATGCGCCTTCTGATCGTCATATCAGAGACCGCAAAAGTCCGGGCGTATTCAACAATGGAAAGCCATTGGTCTGCCATAGCCACCTCTTGATCGAGAGAATTCCAGCTTTTCTTAGTCTAACGCGGAGCATTCGGCTTAAAAAGCCAGCCAATTCTCTGACGCCTTGCGGCTCAAGGCTAAGCTGGATTTGCCCAGCTCGGGATCAAGCTTCGAGCGTGACGGCGATGTCCTTGCCCTTGAGGCCCACATGCGCGGTCTTCTCGCCTTCGCCCTGATTCTGGATCAAAAGCGCGGAGATAGGGTTTTCGACCTTCTCTTCCAGCATGCGTTTGAGCGGCCTCGCCCCGAAGTTGGCGGTATCGATCCTATCGACGAGGGCGATCCGCGCTTCCGCCGGGAAGTCGAGGTTCACCTGCAATTTCTGCAAACGGCCCGCCAGGTCCCTGATCATGATGTCGGCGATATTGAGGAACTGGGTCTTGTCGAGCTTGTTGAAGATGATGATCTCGTCGAGCCGGTTGATGAACTCCGGCCTTAGGAAATTCTTCACGATCTTCATGACTTCCTTCGCCGAATCGTCTTTCGACCAATCGGTGACGGTCGCGCCTATTCCGATCGGCGTGCGGCGCTCCGAGAGGATTTCCGAACCGAGGTTCGAGGTGCCGATGATGATGCAGTTGGCGAAGCTCACGCGCTGGCCTTCGGCGTCGGTGACCCAGCCTTCGTCG
>JASLCY010000301.1 GCA_030151925.1 Oligoflexus sp. | reverse complement strand
CGACGAAGGTCATATCCTCGGTCGCGAGTTTCAGGAGTTGGAAGACGTTGACCCGGCCTTCGATCATCGGCGGAGTGATGATCCACGATATATTCTGGCTTTCGAGGAGAGTGACGGCATCGGTAAGGTCGGCGACGCCTAGGACGTCGAGGTAGCCTTTGGCTCTGAGCTCTGCATTGAGGAGCCCGCGGATCGTGGCGCTCGGATGAACGGTCACGATCTTAATGCTAAGATCCTGCATTTGCATGTGTGTCACCTCCAGCTCTTCTCTAAGGGGCCTTTCCCTAGTATATCGGCATCTGCTGGAGGCGGTACACAAGCCTAGTAATTATAGCTACTTATGATCATATTCCTCGGAGGGCTGGGTGTCCCCGACCAGGAGGGTATGCAGGGTCTCCACGAAGCTCTCCGGTTGGCTGCGGGTTTTGACCACGTGCTCGAAGGCCTCTTTCGATAAGAACACGCCCCCGCAGCTCGCGCACCTCTCTATCATCGCCGCGCCTAACGCCGCGTGCTCCAGGTCATGGCCGCAGTTCGGGCATTTCATCTGTTTCGTCTCGAGCGCGACGCGCGCCTGCTCCTCATGCAAGGCATGGATGAGCTCACGGTCGGCTGCCATAAAATAAGCCTTTTCCTTAGGCGAGTTCGCAAAACCAAAATCCAGGTCCAATTCCATGATGCGCTCCTCAAAGCTTGCGGCCCTGGGCGGTGAGCCGCGTTTCATGATTCGATGATGCGCCCCCGAATATGAGCGTTCCATGAGAAAGGCTTGAACGCATGATTAGCTGAAATCCTATGAATATCATTTGATTAGGACTTTCCTTCCGCAAGATTTCCTTCACTTCCCGAGCGCCCCTCCGCTATCGTGAAATGGGGCGGTTTCATAAGGGGATGACGAATTATGCTCGAATTATTCAGCGCTGAGACGACTATCGTCGTCGGCCTTGATCTGAGTGACGAAGAATCCAAGCTCGTGGAATCGGCCGTGAGCCTCGCTCGCAGGACGGGATCGCGCCTGGTGCTGGTGCATGCGATACAGCCCTTCCGCACCTACTCGACTTCCAGCGATGACATGATCCTGCCTTACGAGACCTTCGAGCACGACCTCTACCTGGCTGATTACAACGAAGCGGAGCAGAAGCTCCACGCCTTGCGCGACAGGCTCCCGCCGGAGCTGGTGATCGACATCAACGTCTGCCGGGAATACCCGGAAAACGCCCTCGAGCAGATCGCCGAGGACGTGAAGGCCTCCCTGATCGTCTGCGGGATGCGCGGGGATAAAAACGATCCCTGGTACGGAGGGATGTCGACCGCCCTCTCGCTGATGGGGTCTTCGAAGTTTCCCGTGATGGTGCTGCCGCTGGCGGCCGTCATCGACTTCATGAGCCCTGAGCACAATATCCTGGTGGCGGACAACCTCGAGGAGGAAGGCATCTACGCCCTCAAAGCGGCGATGGGGCTTTGCAAATCCATAGCCTATAAGCAGTTCATCCACCTGCACGTGAAGAATACGAGTTACCGCGAGATCAACCAGACCGTCGACAAGATCAAGGTCGCGATGATCGAAGGCCGCATACCCTCGAATCCCGAATTCGCGGCGGAGGACTATCTCAAGTCGATCAAGGATGAGCTGAAGACCGTGATGCACGAGAGGCTCGAGGCCGCCGACGGCGACTTCCACAAAGGCCTGCACTGGTCGCCGCGCGTGCGGTTCGGCAAGCCGCTGGAGGAGCTGCACCACCTGGCGAAGGAAAGCCGCTCCGATATCCTGGTCTTCGGGAAACACCATTTCCTGAGGCCGAAAGGCCTCGTCCTGGGCCAGATCCCCTATCAGGCGATGCTTGAAAAGAATGTGGCCAGCATCATAGTACCTGGCCGCGAGACGGCCACTGTCCCCTACTCCTGATGCCGTGACCCATGAGAAAGGCCCGGAATGCTTGCGCGTTCCGGGCCTCTTTTTTTTATGCGTCAGGGCTCAGTGGTGAGTGGACTTCGAGATCTTCCTCACCTTCGCGTCCCCTCGGTTCTCTTCCGCGTGGCCGTGGGCCGCCTTGCGGCGCATACGGCGCTCGTGGAGGCGTTCCTGCATCTGCTCAGCGAGGCTGAAGAGGCAAGGCACCACGACGAGGGTCAAGAGGGTCGAGAGGAGAAGGCCGCCGATAACCGCCACGCCCATGGGGGAACGGGATTCACCGCCCACGCCGTGGCCGATCGCGATCGGGATCATACCGCCGCCGGCGGCGAACGTGGTCATGAGGATAGGACGGAGACGGATCGGGCCGGCTTCCATCAGAGCGTCATGCACGTTGAGGCCTTCCTGCATCCTTTGCAGCGTAAAGTCGATGAGGAGGATACCGTTCTTGGTTACGAGGCCCATCAGTAGGATGATACCGATCATCGTGAAGATCGACATGATCTGCCCCGTGATCAGCAAGGCGCCGAAGGCCCCCGTGAGCGAGAGGGGAAGAGCGGCCATGATCACGAGCGGGGCCAGATAACTTTCGTACTGGGCGCAGAGGATCATGTACACGAGCAGGATCGCGAGGCCGAGCGCCTTGAGGATGGCGGTGACGGCGTCCCGCATCATCTCGGTCTGGCCGGCTTTGCTGATCGAGACTTCCGGCGGCATATTCTTGGCGACGTAATCATCGATCGCACGGGCCGCGCCGCCAAGGTCCTTGCCGGTGAAGTTCGATACGAACATGATCTGGCGCTGACGGTTGAAGCGTTCGATCGTCGACGGCGAGTTCGAGAGCTTGATCTCGGCGATCGACGGCAGCGAGATCGTCTCGCCGCGCGCGTTTTTAATCGTCATACCGGAGAGGTCGGTCGGCCCTACCCTGTCGTTGTCCGAGACGCGCAGGCGAACGTCCACGGTTTTACCGTTCGAGACGATATCGCTGATCTTATCGCCTTCGTAGAGGGCGCGCAGCGCCTGGCCGATCTGTGCGGTCGTGATGCCGAGGTCGGCGGCGCGGCCCTGATCGATCACGACGCGGTATTCCGCCAGATCCTTGGGTTTCGTGGTGTTCACATCGATGAGGCCCGGCACGGACTTCGCGAGGTCGGCCTTGGCCTTGTCGGTGAAAGCCACGAGCTTGGGCCAATCGTTCGACTGGAAGATGTACTGGATAGGCTCCGAACGGTTACCGCCGCCGCCTTGCTGCTCAGTCATACTCATCTCGGCGCCGTTCACCGCGAACTTCGGCGTGATCTCCTCACGCATGCGGTTCAGGATCTGCGCCTGCGAGAAGGAGCGCTCCTCTTTATCGACGAGCTGGACGTAGACCTTCGCCGTGTTGGGTTTCTTGTCCTGGCCCGAAGCGAGGGTCGTCACGACCTGACGGACGCCGGGGAACTTCTGCACGGTATCGATCAACTCAAAGGTCTTCACCGCCGTCCCATCGATACTCGTTCCCTCAGGGAGCGTGTAATTGATGGAGAACTCGCCCCTGTCCTCTTGCGGGAAGAAGGAGACGGGAACGAAACGGAGCAGGAAGAAGCTCGAGATGAAGATCAGGAACGCGCCGAGCAGCGTCTTCCAGCGGTTGTCCAAGGCCCATTGGAGGATGGACTTATAGAACTCGTCGAGCTGGGTGAGCCAGTGGTCGATCTTGTGCGAAGCCGTCTTCAGGAAGCCGATCGAAGGCTCGTATTCACCCGGCTTCAAAAGGCGGGCCGACATCATAGGAGCGATGGTGAACGCACAGAAGAGCGAGATCGCGACCGCGAAGGCGACCGTAAGGCCGAACTGGTAGAAGAAGCGGCCGACGATACCTTCCATGAAGGCGACGGGAACGAACACGGCCATGATCGTGAGAGAGGTCGCGAACACCGCGAGGCCGATCTCCGACGTCGCGTCGTGCGCCGCGTCCTTACCGTTTTTGCCCATCGCCAAGTGGCGGTGGATGTTCTCGATGACGATGATCGCGTCATCGATCAGGATACCGATCGCGAGCGAGAGGCCGAGGGTCGACATCATGTTGAGGGTGAAGTGCATCGCCTGCAGGAAGGCGAAGGTCGCGATGACCGAGACCGGGAGCGCGATCGCGGAGATCAGCGTAATCCAGGGGTCGCGGAGGAAGAGGAGGACGATGAAGGTCGCGAGCACGGCGCCGAGCACAAGGTCGAGCTTCACGGAGTCGATCGAGCCCTTGATATAGGTCGAGTTATCCGTGACCACGTTCACCGTGGTTCCGGGAGGCAGCTGCGCTTTGAGTTTTTCGATGCCCACGCGGACGTCGGCCGAGACCTGCGGAGTGTTGCTGCCCGACTGGCGTTGAACCGCCAGGAGGATAGTCTGGGTCTTGTTGATGTAACCGTCGGTTTCCTTGTCGGCGATCGTATCCGCGACCTGCGCCACGTTACCGATCCTGAGGCCCTGCGAGTTCGTCGCCGTCAGCACGGGAAGGTTGGCGATCTGCTCGGCGGTATCCTTGCGGCCTTTGACCCTGAGGTTCCAATAGTTCTTGTCGTCCTGGAGCTTACCGGCCGGGATATCGACGTTCTGGCTCTGGATGGAGTTCACGACGTCGGCCGGCGTGAGGCCGTAACCCGAAAGGTCTTTACGATTCACCAGCACGTGGATCTCGCGCAGGCGCGAGCCCGAGAGCGTGACCGCGGCCACGCCCGTGAT
>JASLCY010000287.1 GCA_030151925.1 Oligoflexus sp. | reverse complement strand
GGAAACAATTCGCGCCGACTCATCTCATTCCTCGCTAGACATCAAAACTTTCGCTGACGTCAATCTGCTCTTTTGCTAGCCAGCCTGCCGTGCTCTTTTCTAGCCCTTCTTGCATAGGGAGCTAACACGAGGCAAAATAGACCCATACCCTATGCCATCACTACCCGGAGTCCTCCCATGAGTGCCCAGAAGCGCAAGCTCAGCAATTTCCTGCTTCAGCCCTTGCTCCAGGTCCGCCTCGGGCTATACGCGATCCTGCTCTCGCTGCTGTTCGGCTTCGGCGTTTTCGCTATCATTTACGTGAATTTTTACAAGTTCTACGACCTGGTCTTGGAACTCACCGATCTCCGCGCGGAAGTCACTGAAATTCTGAACACCTATATCCACGGCGTCGTCGTCTGGATGATCCTGGCCCTGGTCGTCTATTTCCTCGTGACCGTCGCGGTCTCGATCTTCTTCACCCACCGACTCGTCGGTCCGACTTACGCGTTCCGCCGTCATATCAAGGACCTGAGCCGCGGCCAGTACAAATCCCGCGTGATCCTTCGCAAGGGCGACGCCTTCCAGGAAGTCGCCGACGACCTCAACGAACTCGCAGTGAAACTAGAGCAGCAACGCCAAGGCTGATAAGGAAGGCGGTCCGTGACACTCGACTGGTTTGCGCCGGCCCTCGATGTCCCCATCGGGGCCGGTCTCGACAAGGTTCTGCGTTCCGAGGAGTCCAGGCTTCAATTCGTCCGTGCCCTCAAACAAGCTCTCGCGAATCCCATTCCCCACGCTCCCGACCGAATCAGCTTGATCCAAGGCGACATCAAGGCCCTCGACAAGGCTCTGCGGCTTCGCGTCGGCATCCTGCCGCTCGACAGGCGCGAGGCCTGGTTCCGTTCGAGCCCCAACGGCGAACGCAGCCCGATCGCCTCGACGGCGATGGACGAGCCTATCTTCATGCGTTTCGACGAAGCCCAAGCCGCGCAGATCCGCCTCGAGATCCCCGAGCTCTGGCGCAAGAAGCTCACCGGGACCTCGGTCTTCGATCCCGGGCCTTCGATCTGGGGCCGCCTGCTCACGCTCAATAAAAAACTCGCGCAGCTCGGCCAGCTGCCCGGCCCGTTTCACGACATCCATCTCGAGGATTTGCCGGACGCGATACCGGATGAGTTCGCGAGCCCGGCCCTCGCGCAGTTCGGGACGCAGCTCGCCCAGCGCTACAAGCTCTGCGTCCGCGACCTGGATACGGCCTACCAAACGCTCTGGACGCGTTCGGAATCGTTCCTCTACGCGCAGCACGTGAATTTCAAGGCCGGTCGCGCGGGAGCGTCCTCGTCCTCGAAGGCCGGCTCGTCCTCGCATGCCGGCGCCCGCCGGCCGGCCCCGCTCACGCCGATGGAGGAAGCGCTTAAATTCATGAATTTCTCGCGTCTCCCGGCCTTCGACGATCTCCGTCAGCGCTATCGCGCGATGGCTCAGGTGCTTCACCCGGATCGGGGCGGCAATGAGGATAAGTTCAAGCTTCTCACCCTGCATTACCAAGCTATTTTGAAGCAAATCCAACGTTTCTAAGCCCGCTTCCCCGAAAAGTTGACTTAAATTGTAAAGATAAGGGATTATCCCCTTGCGACGCCTTTAAAGGTGCGTTAATTCAAGGACCTGCTCGACTTCCCTGCGGGCGGGTAAGGGGAAAACCGTGAAATCTTCGTTTCCGATCTTCAAGAGCCATCCAGACCTGGTTTATCTCGACAGCAACGCGACCAGCCAAAAGCCGGAGGTCGTGATCGCCGCGATCGATCGTTACTATCGCACCGAGAACGCCAACGTCCATCGGGGTGTCTACCAGCTCTCGGAAGCCGCGACCCGCGCGTTCGAAGAGGCCCGCCTCCGCATCGCCGCCTATCTCAAGGCCCATTCGCAGGAAATCATCTTCACCCGCGGCACGACCGAGGCGGTGAACCTGGTCGCGAACTCCGGCGGCGCCGCTTTCTTGAAACCCGGGGATGAGATCGTCCTCACCGTGGCCGAGCATCACTCGAACATCGTGCCCTGGCAGATCGCGGCGGAACGCTTCGGAGCCACGATACGCTATATTCCCCTGACGGCTGACAAGCGCCTGGATCTGAAGGCCGCGCAGGGCCTCATCACGCCTAAGACCAAGATCGTGGGCTGCGCGCACGTCTCCAACGTGCTCGGCGTGATCCATCCGATCCGCGAGATCATCAAGATGGCGAAGGGCGTCGGCGCCCTCACCTTCATCGACGGCGCGCAGGGCGTCCCGCACCTGAAGGTCGACGTGCAGGAGCTCGGCTGCGACTTCTATGCTTTCAGCGGCCACAAGGCCTTCGGCCCGACCGGCATCGGCGTCCTCTACGGCCGCCGCGAGCTGCTCAACGCGATGCCGCCTTATCAGGGCGGAGGCGATATGATCGAGAAGGTCACCCTCTCGGGTTCGACCTGGAACGAGCTGCCGAGCAAGTTCGAAGCCGGCACGCCGCATATCGAGGGCGTCATCGGCCTCGGCGCGGCGATCGATTTCCTCGCGGGCCTCGATCTCCCGGCCATCCTCGAGCACGATCGCTCGCTCGGGCGTTATCTGATCGAACAGCTCAAGGAATTCCCGCGCGTGAAGGTTATGGTGCCGCCCGGCGACGACTGGGTGGGAACGGTCACGATCGCCCACGAGGCGATCCACCCGCACGATCTCGCGGCGGTGTGCGATCAGGAGAATGTCTGCGTCCGCGCCGGCCACCACTGCGCTCAGCCGCTGATGGAAGTGCTCGGCGTCACCGCTACCGCGCGCGTGTCCCCCGGCCTCTACAACGACAAGGCCGATATCGATCGATTCCTCAAGGCGCTGCGCAACGCCGAAAACCTTTTTATGGCGTGAGTCCGTTATGGATCAGCAGTGGAAGAACCTCATCCTCGATCACTATAAGAATCCCCGGCACTACGGGGACATCCCCGCGTTCCGTTTCCAGTCCGAGCAGCATAATCGCACCTGCGGCGACCATGTGAAGGTCTTCGCCGCGATCGACGACGATCGGCGCTCGCACTTCAGTTTCACGGGAGCGGGCTGCTCGCTTTGCCTCGCCAGCGCCTCCCTGATGATGGAGCTCGTCCAGGACCTCGATCGGGACGAGCTGCAGGCGGTCTCAGACGATTTCCATCGCGTCTGGGCCGACGGCGCGGATCCGGGCTCGGAAGAGGCCTGGCAGGCTCTCAGCGGCCTGAGGGAGTATCCGGTGCGGTCGCGCTGCGTGAAGCTCGCCTGGCAGGCCCTGGAGGAGATTCTGGGCGCCTGGACTTCTCAATCGAATTAAGGGCTTAGCGCCTTCCCGAAAAAGGCTGTAACCTATCTCGAGTCGCTCCGAATAAAGAGGTGTCCGGCCCCTCGCCGGAGGAAAGGTTACAGTCATGAAATCATTGCGTAATTTTCTTCTCTTCATGTCCGCCTCGCAAGCCCTCGGGGCCGCGCCGGGAGACGGCTTTAAAAAGCCCGGCAAGGATGAGCTCAAAAAGAAGCTCACGCCGCTGCAATACCAGGTGACCCAGGAAGAGGGCACCGAGCGTCCCTTCAAGAACGAATACTGGAATAACCACAAGGACGGCATTTACGTCGATATCGTGTCGGGCGAGGTGCTGTTCAGCTCCCTCGACAAGTTCGAGTCCGGCACCGGCTGGCCCAGCTTTACCCGTCCGCTGGTGAAGGAAAACCTGGTCGAGAAGAAGGACGTCTCCATCGTCGGCATCCGGACCGAAGTCCGTTCGAAGCACGGCGACTCGCACCTCGGGCACGTCTTCGACGACGGCCCGAAGCCGACCGGCCTGCGCTACTGCATGAACTCGGCGGCGATGCGTTTCATCCCGAAGGAAGACCTGGCCAAGGAAGGTTACGGCGAGTATGCGAAGCTCTTTAAGTAAGGGCGAGCCGTCGGAAAAAAGCGCCCGTTCAACTCGTGAGGTTGAACGGGCGTTTTTTTAAGGGGAACGGACGATCAGAAGTTATAAGTCTTCGACGAAGTGCTCAGCACGGGGAAACCTTCCCATTTGATGAGCGGGTAGGTATAGGTCAGGCCGTCGCCGAAGACTTTCTTCCAGAGTTTCGCGGCCGATCCGGGCAGGATGTTGCCGACGGAAAGGCTGGCGGTGAGGTCGGCCTTGCCCGAGAGCGTACGGATCTTGAGGGAGCTGACTTGCAAGCTCGCTCCGCTCGAACCCGCCTTCGCGAGTACCGGCATCTGCGCGTTCAGGACGCTGACCACGCCATCGGCCTGCACGCGGGCGAAGAGGGCGGAAGCGCCGGCCTGGACTTTGCCGGAGAGATTCGCGACCGGCTCGACCGAGAGTTGCAGCGATTTTTTATCGCTCGAGAAACCGGGAGCGACGGAGAAGCCGACTTCGCCACCGAGTTTACCGCCCAGGTCCACCGACAGGGCCGGGAGGATAGGGTAGGGCAGGGTCACGCCGATATCCCGCGTGAAGGTGTAGGACATCGAACTCGACTTCTGCATCGAATAAACCGTCTGGCCCAGGACGCGGAAGTTCACGCCGGCCTGGAGCTTATCGGCCTGCGCGCTGGCGACGAGGTCGACCGCATGGCCGCCGATCTGCTTTTTGAGGATCGTGAGATCGGTGTAGTATTCAGCCGAGATCTTGCTCGACGAGGAGTTGACCGTGAAATTGCT
>JASLCY010000276.1 GCA_030151925.1 Oligoflexus sp. | reverse complement strand
GTCGACCACGAGGATATCGATCTGCTTGAGTTTGGCGTTGCGCTTGAAATTCACCTGGCGCAGGCGGCGAATCACGCCGGTGACCATGCCGCCGAGATACAGCGGATCCTCGACGCCGAGTATCACGAGAGCCTTCTCTTCGCCTTCGAGGGGTTCGAGCTGCTGGAAGATCCACTCGCGTTTGGTCGGGCTGTTATCCTTCGAAACCCCGTTCGGCAAAACCGTGAAGACGATCTTATAGGGATTCGTCGCGCCGGTGAGCGTGCTGTAGCTCGCCGGTGCCTTGCCGACCGGATTCTTGAGGGATTCCTTGAAGGGCGCGAGATATTCGGCCGGGATCAATTTGGAATGGAAGCCTTTCTGGATGGCCTTGCCCGAGGCAATGACGAAAACGGCGCCGGGCCGGGGAAACAATTTTTGCGCGGAGCGGAGGAAGTTAAACTGCATACTGGTCCTTCATAAGCCAAAGATAAACGCGCGATGATCGTTAAAACTCGCGCCTGAGATATGGGGAAGCAGAACGGCTTTGGGATGGTAGCCGAGCGAGCCTCCCGCCTTTTCCATCATCTTAAGGTCGTTGGCGCCGTCGCCTACGGCCAGCACTTCATCCAGGTTCCAACCGAACTTGGCGCAGGTCGCTTCGAGAAACCGGGCTTTGGCCTGAGCGTCGACGATCTCACCGAGGAGGCCGCCCGTGAGTTTGCCTGCGCGCAGCTCGAGCGTATTCGCCTTGGAACCCGCGAAACCGAGCGAAGAGGCGATACCGGCGGCGAGGGTATCAAAACCGCCGGAGACTAAAAAAAGTTTGATGCCACGGTTGTGCGCTGCCTCAGCCAGCTCCCGCATGCCGGGATTGATCGTCAGGCGCTGGGCGACATCGTGGATGATCGTATCGGGCAGGTCCTTGAGCATGGCCACCCGTTGCCGGAGCGCCCCCTCAAAATCCAGGAGGCCGGCCATCGCCCGCTCCGTGATCTCCGATACCTCGGCTTCCTTGCCGGCCGCACGCGCGAGCTCGACGATAGACTCCTGGCCGATGACGGTGGAATCCATATCGAAGAAGATCGCCTTCCACGGTTTTACGGGGAGGATAAAGGCCGTGCGGCTTTTTTGGGTGATACTAAGCACGTGCTCGCGCACCAAGTCAGAGAGTGCGGGAGCCGACCATTCGAATAGGGTGAAAGCAAATCCGGAATGTGTGAGCGGCTGAGGCGCGGCGAGATGGGTGAACCGTTCCGCGAAGAGGGAGTCGACGATCAGTTTGAAGCCAGCCATGAGTCGCCTTATTTTCGAGGAAAACCATAGACTCAAGACTGCTGCGAACGCAGCTGATACGCAAGTGAAATACGCGAGATGGAGGGGGATTGAAGATAGGGGGAGATGAACAACTTGTGACTTATGAAAACCAGGGATGGGCAGGTAGCAAGAGAATTAAGGTGACCGCCTCCACGTACTCCGTACAGTGAAAGACGATAGTCTCTTTAAAATCGTTTCAAAAATTATTTACACTGAATTGTTTTGATTAGTCAGACTTATTTTCCGTAAGGCCGGCGTTCACGTCCAGGCTCGTCTTCAGATATTGCACGCAAAGCTTGGCGGAGAGGCCGAGCGTCCGCTTCTGGAGGGTCGCGATGCGGATGCGGTTGGAGACAGGCGCTTTCAAACGCAGGATTTGGAGAGTCGGATCGAGCTTCACCGCTTCCCGGATATAGGAATCGGGAACGAGGCCGGCGCCGACGCCCTGGCGAATAAAATTGAGGCAGGTGGGGATGTCCATGACCCGCACGCGGACGTTGATGTCCTTCGGCAGGCGGCTCCAGTTTTTCTTGAACCAGGCGTTCATCAGCTCCTTGGCTTCGCCGTACTGGACGAACGGGAGTTTGACGAACTGCTCGTAGCTGCCGCTGTAGTTGGGGACTTCAGCCAGCGTGGAGCTGTGCGCGACCATCACGTAAGGGTCGGAGGCGATCTCCTCGTAATCGAGGTTCGGCTCGTTGACGAAGGCGTCCACCAACGCGAAGTCGATGCCGCCGTCCTCGAACCAGCGGGTGATGTCCGTGGCGAGGCCGAATTTGAATTCAAACTTGACCTTGGGATGCTCGCGGCCGAATTCCGAGAGGAGCTTGATGAGGGGGCGCCCGTGGAGAGTCGGGGATACACCGATCTTTATGCGGCCAAGAAGCTCGCCGTCGGCTTTGGAGAGTTTGCCGATCGTATCCTCGAGATCATCCAGACGACGCGAGCATTCGGCATAAAGCAGATCGGCTTCCGAAGTCGGGAGGATCTTCCGGTTGATACGATCGAAGAGCGTGATGCCCAAAGTGTCTTCGAGCGACTTAATCTGTTGGCTCACACCTGATTGCGTAAGATGGAGCTGCTTGGCTGCCAAAGTCATGCTCCTCGTGCGATAGACGACGAGGAATATGCGCAGGTAATTCAAATTTAAGTGAGCCAACAGCGACATATAAAGTATCCTGGGCAACATCAAATGATGTGACGGAAGCTAGTTATAGCGGAACCACTAAAACCTGTCAGCTGTTAACGCTTCCGCCACAATATCATCTTGCGGCTTTGAACAACTGAGTACGACTGAGCAGGCAATAGTAATAGTGCGCCGCATCCAGAGCGTCCACCCAGATGGTGTCATTATAGTAGTCGTAATGCGCGGCCATCTCTTTCTGGTCGATCGCGTTCAAGACGAAGTCGGGATCGAGTTCGTAGAGCTCGCACATCCCGTGGAACGACAAGCGTTTTCCCTCATAACTCGCCGGATCGTGTCCGAGCTCGGTGAGAGCTTGCTTGAAAACAGCTTTGTCGATTTGTGGATTCATTCAGTCACTCCTCAGAGAAGAAGTTGCGTTCCTTACTCCTTATTGTGTCTGCGTGGACGCACGGATTCAACGGGTAACACTTGCTCAGTAAGGCTTTGCAGAGCAGTTGCGAAAGCGCGAGGGTCGAATTCTTGACAGATAAAGGCCTGAAGGGGTGATGGGAATTTGACGAAGGCTTGAAAGACAGGGCAGGCAAGGAAAAGGGAGAAGCGGTGCTTCTCCCTGCGATTTCTATTTCTTAAGCCCGTCGAGCAAAGTCTTGTGCGGCTTGAAGAGGTGCCGCGGGATCTCCGGGAAGAGGACGTTGGCCGTATAACTATTGCCTAGCACCTCGTACAGGACGATCTCGTGGTAGACGACCGGCGTGCCGTGGATGTTCTTCTGGGCGAGGATCCAGAAGGGGCATTCCGCCAGATCGTAGACCGAGGCGCTGCGCGGCAGCTCGGCCGCGACGAAGACCGGGTTGAAGTGCGTGGCCACCTCGGGGTTCTCGAAGAAGGTCTTTTTATCCGCTTCGGTCGCATGGGGGAGTTCGAGGCAGATCGTGACCTCGCCTTGGCCGTGCACCGCGCGGACCGGGCTGCCGCCCACGTCCTTGCCGCTGTTCGGCACCTGGCCGAGCGCGTTCAGGGGACGCTTATACAGCTTCACGAGGGCAGCTTTTTCCTCGTGTTTTCCGATGCGGTCGCGCGCGAGAACCGCGGGGCAATGGAAGGCCTCGCAGAGCAGGCGCCAGAGCTCCGGATAACGCAGGCCGCTCTCCTGGTCGAGCCAGGCGCCGTTATCCTTCCTGAGGCTCGCGAAGCTCTCGTGGAGGGCCTTCGCGGCCGCGCCGGCCTTCTCCCACTCGTTCTCCGCGAGCAGGTCGCGGATCGCGTTGAGGCCCTTCAGCACCTTTTGATGCTGAAGCAGGAAGTTCTCGGTGTCCCGCACCGAGGCGGCCTCGTCATCGCTGACGTTGTCGATATTGCGAATGAAGAGCGAATGCGCCTTGGGAAAGCGTTTCCTGATCTCGGGGAAGAGCCTGACGAGCATCCCGTGGCCGGCGGGGACCATCGAGAGGGCGCCGGACTCGTCGCGATAAGGCTCTCCGTCGCGCGTGAAACGCAGAGTCGAGAGATGCGCGCCCTGTTCGAGGAACAGCGGCTCGGCCTGCACGCCTTCTTTGGCGAGATGCTCGGCGAAGGCCTGGGAATAGCCGATAGGGGCGACATAAACCTCGGCTTCGAGGCCTCGCAGCTTTTGATGCTCCCTGACTTTCTTGCCGAGGAAACTGCCCTGGCCGGCCTTGTAGGGCAGGAGGGCCTTGGGGGAATCGATCTCAGCGATCAGGAGTTCGCGCTCCGCGTCCGAAACCTGCGTCTGCCCCGCCTGCATCAGGCGTTGCAAGACCGGGGGCAAAGGCCACTGGTTCGCGCCTAACGCATGCAGCGAACTCAGCTCACGAGCGATACCGTCCGCATCGCCCTGCGCGAGAGCGTTGCGGAGCTCGTTCAGCGGCTGGAAGTAGCGGCTCGCGGCTCCGGCCGCCGGCACGAAGGCCACGAAACCGTCAAGTTCGCAGGAAGAATGATAGGCGCTGCTCACATAGCTCTGAGGAAGTATGCCCTGGTTGTCGAGACGGCATGCATCGATAACGGGGATGAAGTTATCGTTTGCGGACTTCAAACCTTGGCGGATGCGTTCTTGATGGATCGCGATGTCGGCCGCATCAAGACCAAGGTCTGAAATTTCTTTTACGTTAAGCCCCTTCGACATTCCTATCCTCTTGACTGGGGCCTGCCCTCAATCGCTGCCTTTGAACCGCAGCCCGAGCCGCGCTTCGAACCATCGGTGACGGATCTTCGTGAAGCAGCGTTTGCAGCAGGGAATCTTCGATCATTTCGCCGTTTGGAAGGGGTAAAGCCTGGCAAATCTCGACCCGGATCCATGCGTGGGCCTTATTATGCAGAAGATTCTCGAATATTTCTAGCAGGCTCTTCGCGTCGTTCGCCTGTTTGAGGTGATCCACAACGAATCGCAGCGCAACGGGCCGCAAATAAGGGCCTTCCTCCGCAAGCAAAGCCTGGAGTTTATCCCCATTCTCCTTGGCGAGAAGCTGAAGCGCCGTCGCCTGATAGGCCGCGGGCAGGTCTTGAAGATGGATCGATTGACCCAATTCTCGCCAACGGGTGAATCCGAATTGCATGCAGGTAAACTCGTAGCCTTTGGCGCTGAGGCGATAGCGAGGGCCTTTCGAGCGTTTGGCCTGCGGCTCGGCGTAGATCAGCCCGCTGCGCATGAGCAGGCGGAGGTCGCTCGCGAAATGCTCGGTCGGATGCTCGGCCATGAGATCGGCCTCGGATCGCCCTTCGGGCCAGCAGGCGGCCAGGATGCTGTTCAAGGCTCTGAGATAGGGCGCGGTGAGCCGGTATTTGGGCGTCGCTTCATCACGCTGCAGGTGATTCTTCAGGCGATACATATCCATCGCTTCGGGAAAACGCTCCAATTCGTCGAAGAGGCTGCGCATGATCTCGTTGATCTGCAACGCGACCTCCTGCGGGAAATGGACGCTGTCCCCCTGATCTTCGAGGGCCAGCGCGCTGCGCAGGAGGCGCATGACGTTGGCGCCGAAGCCGAGATCGCCGGCGAGGCTCTCCTCGTCGAGCGACAGCAGCGAGCAGACGATGAGGTGCTCGAGGAATTCCCGCTCGTAGTCCGCCGCGCTCCAGTGCGCTTCGCGCGCGGTGTAGCCGTGGATCACCTCGAGGCCGGCCTCGACCACGAGTTCGCTGATGCCGCCGGGGATCTGGTACTCGCTGACCAGGAAGTCCGTCGCGAGCTCGGCGAGGAGCGAAGCGTAATGCCAAGCCCTGTGACGGAGGAGCAGGTAGCTCAGTTCGAAGCTCGCGGCGCGCACGAGCCCCTCCGGCCAAGGGCGGCCCGCCGTGTGCTGGATGAGGCTGTTATGAATGGCGCTTTGCAGTTTTTTTGCCAAAGGCAAAAGAGAATCTTGGGACAAATCACGAGATTTGCGCTGAAAGCCTGCGAGAATATCCATAGCCCCTCCTCCAGCCGGCCCTGGACCGACTCCGCCGCCTAACTTCGAATAAACTTTCCTCCTATTGTACCGACAAGCCAGACGCGGAAAATACGAGAATCCGAATAGATCCCGGATGGTTCCGTCTAACAAGTTAGAATCCCGGGAGAAAAGGGTCATTGTTATGACAGCTAGGCAGCTTTCAAATCTTAAGAGCGAGCTCGAGGCGGCGGGATGGGTTCCCATCGACGGCCATCGTTATCACCTGCGCTCGGCTCCAACCCCCGCTAAGGACAAGTTGCCTTGGGAAGTCTCCCATTGGGAAATAGAAGCCCGCGACGACCAGCTGAAGCATAACGCCTTCGCGCTGCGCATGAACGCGACGGAGTTCGTCCACAACGCGGAGGAGGCTTTCCGCGAGCTGTTCCCGAGCTTCCGCACCGTCGCCCTGCAGGACGATAAGAAGAGCGGCTTCTGGCTCCTGCTCGAATTCATGGACCAAGCGCGCGAAGTCGACCAGAGCTCCTTCATCGAGAGCGAAACCCCGATCGATCGCGGGCTGCCGCACGGTTTCGCGGGCGTGCATCTCTCGGCCATGCATATCGCGGGTCAGATCTCCCTGTTCATGACTCGCCATTTCTTTATAGGCAACGTGCCGGGCAGCCTCTTCATCGAGCTGCCGAAGGTCATGAATAAGTCGCTCCTCGGCCAGACCCTCGCGAAGCGGGCGAGCTTCAACGCGAATATCGTGGCGATCTCCTGCGACGACCTGCGTTTCGCCGCCATCGAGCGCTACGGCCTCTCCGAAGAGCTCGTGCTGTCGCTCGACGAACAGAAAGCGGGCGACAACGCCCTCGGCCAGATCCGCCTCGGCTTCGATCACAGAGACTGGGCGCTGCATTGGAACCGCGGCACGGCCGTGGAGGAACTGCTGGTTCCGCCTATGGAGATACTCGAGCAGAAGGAGGTGGCCCGCCGCTTCCAACGACTCGACGAGCTGATACTGCTCGAGGACTTCCAAGGCGCCCTCCAGCAATGCCAGGAGTATCTCGAGAAGCATCCGCATTCGCTCTTCCTCATGCGGCGTTGGGCCTTCCTCGCGCTGTGGACCGGCCGCGTCTTCGATCAGAAGTACCTCGACGCGATGCTGAAATACGATCCTTCGAACCTCATGACCCTCTCGCTCGCGATCCAGAGCGGCCTGCGCGAAACGATGCCGGACGCCCCGCTGGAGAGCCTGTCGAAGCTCGGCAGCTCGCTCGGCGTTTCGATCGCCGAGTTCGAGGAGCTCGATATCGCGAGCCTCACCCTGCCCGAGATGCTGGGTGACGCCTGGACCGATCGCGACAGCGCCCGGGCGGTGAATTGTTATGATCACGTGCTGCTCGCCCGCGGCGAGATTCCCCGCGTCCTCGTCAAACTCATCCGCTTGATGCGCGTCGGGCAGAATAAGGCCGCCGAGGAAACCTACCTCGATCGCCTGCTCGCCTGCGACCTGCCGGTGAAGACCCGGGCCGCGATCTATTTCCGCCTCGCCGAACTCAAGCAGAAGGGCGATACGGAAGACGCGAGCCGCTGGGCCCTCAAGAGCTGGCACACGGGCAAGACCCAGGTGCGTTACGCGATCCTCGCCGCCGATCTCCTGATCGAGATGCAAAGGCCGCAGGACGCGGCCCACGTCTTGGTGGAGACGTCCGAGCTGCTCGAAGTGAACAACCTGATGGAAGGCCGTCTCGAGCTCGAGATCAAGATCGCCAAGGTCTGGCTGGAGAACATGCAGCGCATCGACC
>JASLCY010000269.1 GCA_030151925.1 Oligoflexus sp. | reverse complement strand
TGCAATGCTCCCAAAGCCGAGATTTTCCCGTTAGATTAAAAGGGAACTCCCCAAGCGAGCTTCGCTGTCCTTAAAACCTAGAATGCGTATTGAGTTTCATACATACGTTACCCGGAGGTCGATATGAATATCGAAAGACCTTATCGCATAGCCGTGATCGACGACGATCCCGTGCTGCTCGATATCATGGAACGTGTGCTGAGGCGCGTACCGAACGTCATCATCCGCTCCTTCAACTCCCCGAAGCAGGCGCTGAAGGCCATTCGCGACGAGAAGATCCACATCGTCTTCGTCGACATCAACATGCCCGAGATGTTCGGCGACGACGTGCTCAAGGAATGCATCGCGATGAAGCAGGGGATACAGGTGTATATCGTCACCGGCAGCGACAGCGTGCTGCTCGCCGACCGCTGCTTGAATTCCGGAGCGCGCGGCATCCTCTTCAAGCCGTTCGATCATCAGGAGTTGATCGCGAGTGTCACGGAGGCGATACAGTTCCTCGACAAGTGGAACCGCCTGGTGAGCAAAACCCAAAAAAAGGCGGGATGACCGATACGCCTGGAGCCCTGGCGATGGGGTGAAGCCTTGCCCTCGCCGCGCATCGGTCCGGATTCAAGCCTGCTCCGCGATGAACGTCTCGATCGTGCCCTCATCGAGCCTCTGCCACGCCACCGACCAAGAGCGCCCCGCGGGAAACTCCGCGTTCAGAGTCTCGTTGAGAGTCGCGACGAGGCCGCGTTCGGGAGTCGAGCCCACCTTCGCCGCCTGAAACCCGAAATAGCGCCGATGCCGCGGGAAGATGAGCTTGTAGAGGCTCTCCTTCGCGGAGAAGATGAGCGTGAGCGCTTCCCGCTCGTTGAGCCCGAGCGCGGCCATGAGGTCCGAGAGCTCGGCGGGGCCGCTGCAGAGCTGGGCTTGCATGCCGGCGCCGTAATTCTCGATGAGCGGTTCGAGGTCCACGCCGAGGCCGCGGTAATCGCTCGAACGCGAGAGCACGGTGGAGACCTGCCCCTTCGAATGCGAGATGGAGCCCACCCAACCCTCGGGCCAGACCGGGCTCCGGTCCTCGCCCATGGCGACGATCATAGGTTCGACGCCAAATGCCTGAAAACATTGCTTTATACAGAATCGACCAAGAAGGTGCTCGATTTGACGTTTATGTATGGCTTTTTCGAGATTCTTTGGTAGGAAGAGCTGTTCGGCAGCAAAGTCTTGCACGGTAAGCCGTTCGTAGACGAACGCCGCCCGGCACTGAAAAACCCGAGGCACCCTCTCGAGCGCCTTGGGTGGAGAAAAACTGGAAATATTCATATGCTTGGATCCCGCGTTCAGTTCGTCCTAAGGATATAACAAGGCGGGACCAACGAATCAACACCCGCTGAAGAGTAACGCCCCATGAACAAGCTCCGCATCCTCATGCTAGCCCACCACAACAATCCCGATTGGATCAGCGGCCCCTTGGTCGGCTACAAACACAGCCGGGAGCTGTGCCTCATGCACGACGTCACCCTTGTCACCCACTTTCGCAACGTCGAGCACATCAGAGCCAAGAACCTGCCCTGGCGCGACATCCACGGCATCAGCCTCGGGTTCTGGGAAGACGTCCACGATTGGGCCTTCAAGCATATCTTCAAAGAGAACTGGGGCAGCCAGGCGCTCACCCTGTTCCGCATCCCGTTCTATCTCGCCTTCGAATGGCTCGCCTGGCGACGTTATAAAAAAGCCGTGAAAAGCGGCGCCTACGATCTGGTCTTCCGCCTGACGCCGGTGACGCCCGTCTTCCCGAGCCTCTTCGCCAAGTTCACGAAGAAGCTCAAGGTGCCGTTCGTGATAGGCCCGGTGAACGGCGGCCTGCCCTGGCCCAAGGGTTATCCGAAGCTGGTCGAGGAGAAGAGCTGGATCTCGAACCTTCGTTTCCTCTATCTCTATTTCCCTTTCGCGCGTTCGACCTACCGCGACGCGAGCGCGATCGTCGCCGGCTCCTCGCACACCTACAGCGAATATACCGAGTACCGCGATAAGCTCTTTTTCGTGCCGGAAAACGGCGTCGCGGATATCGGCGACTGGGTAAAGCCGCCGCGCGATCCCTCGCGTAAACTGCAGCTCCTCTCCGTCGGCCGCCACATGCCGATGAAGGCCGTGGACCTCGCCATCAAAGGCGCCGCTCCGTTCATGAAGAAGGGGCTCGCGGATTTCACCATAGTCGGCGACGGGCCTGAACGCCCGTACCTGGAAAAACTCGCGAAGGAGCTCGGCGTCGATGTCACCTTCACCGGCTTGATCCCGCACGAGGAGACGATGGAGCATTTCCGGCGCTCGGACGTCCTGGTGTTCCCCTCGCTGCGTGAGTTCGGAGGCGGCGTCGTGTTCGAGGCGCTGTCGACCGGATGCGTTCCTATCGTCTCGAACTTCGGCGGCCCCGGGGATATCGTGCTCGACGGTCAAACCGGTTTCGCGATCGATCTCAAGGATCCGGATTACACCGTCGCGGAAATAACGAAACGCCTCGAGATCCTGCTCGGCGACAGCGCCCTCTTCGATCGCATGTCGAAGGCGGGACAGGATCAGGCGCGCCGCGAGTTGAGCTGGAAGGGGAAGGCCGAGGCGATGACGCGGATCTTCTATTGGGTCCTAGGCCGCGGGGAAAGGCCGAGGCTCGTGCCGCCGAGTGAAGTTTCAAAGTAGTTTTTGAGTTGTTTTCAGGTTTTATTAGGTTCTGTCTGGCGATTGCATGAATATGAAGCATTGCTTCAACATCGCCAGTAGCACCATCCCCT
>JASLCY010000253.1 GCA_030151925.1 Oligoflexus sp. | reverse complement strand
TCCCATCATGCCGAAGATATGCCGCGCTTCCTGATAATAGGTTTCGAAGGCCAGAGGGATCTCGCGGAGGGCCTGGACGAGCCCCTGCACGCCCATCTCCAGCACGAGCGATTCGTATTGCTCGAAGATGACGATGCCCCGGCGGACGGCCGCTTTAATGGAGCGGATCAACACCTTATCCATCTCCTCGACCGCCGAGCAGACGTGGAGGAGAAGATCTTTGTCGGCGTCGCTCGCGGACCGGTCGATGAGCTTCCGCAAGGCGTTTTTCATAGCCTGCGCGAGGCCGAGCGGATAGGCCGCGTAAGGGCCTTCGTGGATCGCGCCGAGCACATCGCGCATCCAGCGCGATTCGCCGGTCGACATGCCGCGCGTGAGCTCCCAGAGCTCGATAAAGGTCTTGCCGCCCAGCTCGCCGAGATAAGAGCCGAGGAAACGCTCATGGGTCTCGATCGCGCGTTGGATCTTGTAAGGCGTGCGCGCGTCGGCGTCTTCCCCGCGCGTGGTGACGTGATGCTGGAGCGAATGATCGAGTTCGAGGGCGTTCTGCATCTCGACGACGAGATAGAGGATGCCGACCCATTTCCGGTAGAGCGCTGAGGGCGCGACCTTCGAAGGATGCGCGCCGGGCAGGTCGATCGCGCGCGCCTCGCCCTTGAAATCGAGGGGCCTCACCATTCCGATCTCGTACATGTCGCGCATCGCTTCGATCTCGGAGTGGCCGTGATGGACTTTGTTGAAGCCCTGGGTCGCGTCCAGGCCGCAGTAGTGCCTCAGGGTGGTTTCGCCGCCGGGGTGGATGCCGATGAAGGTCGACATATCGTAGACGACGTTATCGACTATCATCCAATAACCCTGGTTCGCCTCGTTGTGCTGGACGATCTCGGAGACGTCGATCAGCGGCCGCTCGGTATTCCAGGAACGGGCGTGCGTGAAGATCTCCTGCATGTAGCGGCCTTCCGCCGTGATCCGGAAGAGCGCGGCATGGGCCGCGGCCCGCCTCTGCTCGGGAGTGCCCGGCAGGAAACGGGCGAAGACCTTCAGGAGCGTATCCTGGATGGCCTTCGCGAAACGCGTGCGGCCGCAGATATAGAGGTAGGCTCCCTGACCGCCGTTTTCCGGCGTTTGCAGCATATCCCAGAGCTTGCGGGCCGCCTGCTCGTCCTCGAGCAGGTCCTCGATATGCGCGCGCGGCGTCTCCACGTAATCGAACACGCCGTGCTTCCGAGAGAGCGGACGGAAGCTCGGACGCGCGTCCTCCCGCGAGAAGACGACGTCGAGATGCAGGTTGCCGTTCAGGAGGCTGGGAATGAGATCGTCCTGATAGGAGAAATATTCGCGCGACCTCAGGCTCAGCATGAGCCAGGACGGTCCGAGATCCTTATCGAACAGGCGGCTGGCGAGGAAACTGCGGAACGGAGCGAAGCCCGTCCCGCCGCCGATCATGATGATGGGGATCTTCGGATCGGGAGGCAGGCTGAACCGCGGCGGATGATCGATGATGATCGACACCGGGGAATTCCTCTGATGCCCGGTCGCCAGGAAGTTCGAAGCCGTTCCGAGCCGATCATGCGCTGATTCCGGCGCGTTTTCCTCTTCCCTGTAACGCAGGCGCCCGACCGTGAGATGGATCTCGGTAGGCGTCTCGCCGGGTTCGATGCCGGAAGAGATCGAATACATGCGGAACTGCTCGGGCGGCAGGATGCGGGCGATATAGCTGGACTCGCGGAAATCGCTCCGCCACAGCCGGGTCGGATCGAAGCCCTTGGCCGCAAGGTGCATCAGCAGGTCGTTGAGCTGCCAGCGCGTGGTCTTCTGCTCCTTGAGGGCGGCCGCGACGTGCTCGTCCTGGGTCAGGGCGTGCAGGGCCTCCGCGACCCGGGGAACGACCGGGCGGATCTTGGCGAACTTCAGGAACGTCCTGAGATCGATCGTCGTCGCGTGCTCATAGCCGTAACGCAGCTGCACGGCCTTGAGCCATTCCTCGGTGAGGAGTATGGTCTCGTCGCCGCTCGCCTTGAGGGCGGCGAGCGTCTGCTCGATGAGGTGATCGGAGTTTTCCGGCAGGATGCCGCAGCGATCGCCGGGCCTGTAGATGATCCCGCTGCCTTCGATATCGATCACGATATGCTTTACGGTCTCGCTCGCGGAGATATGGGTCTGGCCGACGGATTTGATGCGGCCGTACGAGCAGCGGTTCGGGAATTTCTCCGTGCGTTCGATCCGCGAGTATTCGAGCTCGCGGTCCACCTGCTCCCAGGTCCTCTCCTTGAAGACGCCGGTAAAGCCGCCGATCGTCACCGAGCGCCCGACCTTGAACGCCGTTTCCAGGTAGCCGTAGACCTTGGTGCGATGCCGGCCGAGGAAGCCGTTGGTGCCCGCATACATCTGCACGACTTCGCGGAAGAGGGCCGAGAGGTTCGCGTCGCCGAGCTCATCGACGTATTTCGTCACCGAGACTTCGCTGACGGCGGCGAGGAACTCGCGCCAGTATTGAGGATAGGTGCCGCGCAACTCTTTGATCTCGCGCCCTAATATCGTCTCGAACTTCTTCCTGCCGAGGAACACGTCCATGAGGTTGAACAGCGGCGAGGACGTCCCGCTCGGTCCCTGCACGCCCAACTTCATCGGCACGGCGAAGGGCGCGACGGTCTTCGCCCAGGTCACGGCGTCGACGAAGGTATGGGACGCGGGATTGGGATTGATCTTCGGCAGGGATTCATACACCACGCTTTCCAGCGCCTTGAGTATGATCCTGAGCTCCTGCTCGAGGCTCTGTTTATCCTCGGCGACGACGGCGTCCTGCGCGCGGGCGATGGCGCCGATGATCGGGGCGCTGCGCGCGAGTATCTCGGTCTGCGTGAGGTAGAAGACGCATTCCTCCTGGTTGCCGACGGTCGGGATCAGGAGATCCATGTTTTCGACGCGATAGCGGTCGTCCTGGTTCTCGTCCTTCAGCTGCCAGTTATAGATGATGAGATCTATATAGGAGAGGACCTCCTGGTCGCGGCCGAGGCGCGCCCTGACCTGGGCCCACGGCTTCAGGATGGAGTCGGGCATGCTCTTGCCCGGAGCGACTTCAACGTAATTGTAAGCGTGCGCGAGCATCGCGAGTATCGCGGCGGCGCGCAGGAGATAGGCGTCGCCGAGCAGCTCCTCGCCCGCGTCGAGGACCGGCATCTCCTCGAGCGTCCGGCGCAGCTCGAGGCTGCGGTAGAGCTCGGGCAGCCTGGCCACGACCTCGTCCCAGGCCTTGAACGCCTTCGGCATCTTCAGGCGAGGCGTCTTCTTCGGCAGGAAACCGTGGGTGAAGGAGAGGAAGCCGAGGTTCTCGTGGCCGAGGCTCTCGTTCGTGCTCTCCGCGAATTCGATCACCGACCGCGCGCTCGGCGCCGAACGCCTGGCGTTCGCCGACTTGAAGGCGCCGGGCGACCTTTGCTTGAGGTCGATCGCGTAATCCATGGTGCCGACGAATTGGTATTCGCGGTCGAATTCATGGAGATACTGGTTGAGGTAGCGCCTCTGCGCGGGCGTCAGGTGATCCTCGCGGATATCGGCCTCGGTCTCTAGCCCGAGGCTCGAATCCATGCGTTTCAGGAAGAAGAGGGTCATGTCGCGGCCCGCGAGGAACTGCTTGAGATAGGCGTGGTCCTCGCGCGCGCCGCTCAGGTCGAAGACCGCTCCCGCGAGCGCCGTGAGACGGTCGCTGCCCTTCAGGTCCTCGGCCCGGTAGACGACGTTCGGTTCGCTCGGCAGGCGGAAGGGCCTGTGGACGGGCTCCGTCTTCACCTCGAGGCTGCGGAGGAAAGCGAGATAACGAGGCTCGAGGCCCATCGCCTCGGCGCCGCGCTGCAGGATGTTCAGATAACGCCGGGAGGGCTGATAGCCTTCGCGCAGCTTGTCCTCGAGGCCCACGTAAGCATAGGCGGAGACCTGCTGGCCTTTATAGGTCGTGACCATGACCTTGATGCGTTGATAGTTGACGCCGACGGCTTCGAGGGCGTCGAGCGTCTTCGCGCTCTCCTCGAGGCAGGAATGCAGCACTCCGTGGACTTCACGCCCCGGAGCGGACACGATGTTGCCGGTGCCGCCTTCGATGAGGAAGAAATCGGGGATGTTGAACTTCAGCTCCCAGTCCTGCAGCACGGCCGGCTCGGACAAAAGAGGCTGGACCCCTTTCGCCTTCAGCGAAGCCACGCTCATGTTGGATCCATAACCGAAGTAGTAAAACACCTAAAACCTCAGGTCATTTTCTGTATGTCGCAAAAGAGCGGACGCGCAAGTTACGTGTCTCATTTACCCTGCGCTCGAAAAACCCGGATGTACGATTCTTATAGTTTTAATCAAACTCAGGACTACGGGATTGTCAAGCAATGCTCTGTTTTTATTCATTGGAATAGGCGCAATATTTTTCGCAATATAACAGCGACACTAGTATATTTTCGCATGTATGGGAAATTAAACTGCCGCAGCAAAACATGGATGGGACAGGCTCTGCGACTGCAGCGGATTTTATGCAATCTTTTATGTTGCGCCGTGATAATGGCCGATCGAGATGAGCATAAATTTGTAGCAAGACAGCACGTAGTTTTGAGACTACCATGGGACGAGAAGCCAACAAACTCGGCCATCGCAACTTAGCTTTCACGGCACATGTACAGCTTCAGAGGTGCGAATTGAATCTCTTAAAAAATACTTTGGTCCCTTTATTCCTGGCCATCTTCGGTTGCATCGCGTGCCTAGCGATGTACGAGGGTTTCGGAGCGAAAGCCGCTCCCTTCGCGACGTTTCTGAGCTTCGCGTTGAGCGCCGCCTGGGCGGTCATGTTCACGAAGCAGAGCGCGAAGCAGACGAAGGAAGCGACCGCGAGCGAATCGCAGCGCGACTTCAAGGAGGCGGAAGAGCGCTTTCATAGCGCGCTCGCCGCCGCGCACGCCGGCATCTACCGTTTGGACCTGAGGGTCGGCACGGCTTTCCGCAACGCCTCGCTCAACAAGATCTTCGGCCTGCAGAACAAGGAGGCGATCTTCCCCATCACCGACTTCATGATGCGCATCCACGCCGACGACCAGCAGCGCGTGAACCAGAGCATCCAGCGCATGATCCACGACAAGTCCTCGTTCAGCGAGCAGTACCGCGTGTACCGCGCGGACGGCTCCATACTCTGGATCAAGGACCGCGGCATGGTCCTCACCGACGAAGAGGGCCAGGTCTCGGCCGTCACCGGCACGATGGTGGACATCACCGACCTGGTCCAGGCCGAGGAATCGCTGCATCGCAGCCAGGAGCAGTTCCGCGTCCTGATCGAGAGCATCAAGGACTACGGCATCTTCCTCCTCGACCTGCAGGGCAACATCGTGAGCTGGAACGTGGGCGCCGAGCGGATCACCGGCTTCACCGACATCGAAGCGATCGGCCAGCACCTCAAGACCATCTTCGCGACGACGGAAGGCGCCGTGGACAGCACCCAGAACGAGCTGATCGCCGCCGCGAAGAAAGGCATGTGGCAGGGCGAGCGTTGGCACGTGAGGAAGAACGGGACGCATTTCCTCGCGCAGGAGACGGTTTATCCCCTGCAGAAGAACGGCGTGATCTACGGCTTCGCGAAGGTCATCGGCGACATCACGCAGCGCAAGCGCTCCGAGGAGTCGCTGAAGCACAGCGAGGCGCGCTTCCGCCAACTGCTCGAAGCCATCCCGCAGATGGTCTGGTCGGCCCGTCCCGACTTCAGCTTCGACTACGCGAACCAGCGCTGGCTCGATTACACCGGCATGAGCCGGGCGGAGATCGCCGAGCAGGGCTGGTCGAAGCTCTTCCCGCAGGAGGACGCCGACCATACGATGGCCCTCTGGAAACGCGCCGCCGAGAGCAAGACCGCCTTCTCGCACGAGGTCAAGATCCGGCGCGGCGACGGCACCTATCGCTGGCACCTCTGCCGCGCGCTGCCGATCCTCGACATGGAGGGCAATATCAGCGAATGGTTCGGCACGCACACCGACATCGAGGAGCAGAAGATCCTGCAAGGCGAGCTCATAGCCGCGAAACAGGAGGCGGAAGAGGTCAGCCAGTTCAAGAGCGCGTTCCTCGCGACCGTCTCCCACGAGATCCGCACGCCGCTGAGCGCGATCATCGGTTTCTCGCGCCTGCTCGTCGAGGAGACCTGGCCCGAGGACAAGATGAAGGAGTTCGCCCAGATCGCCCTGCGCAACGGCTACTCCCTCGCCCGCATCATCGACGATATCCTGGACCTCTCGAAGGTCGAGGCGGGCAAGCTCGAGGTGGCGAAAGCCGAGATCTCGGTCTCCGAATTGCTCTCGGAGGTCATCGAATCCCTGAGCGTGAAGGCTGTCGAGAAGGGCATCAACATCAGCCTGCAGATCGACGAGGACGTGCCGGAGACCATACTCTCCGACGCGACCCGCATCCGCCAGATCCTGGTGAACATCATCGGCAACGCGATCAAGTTCACGAACCAGGGCCACGTCCTGGTCAACGTCACGGCCGAGAGCGGCAGCCCGAAGCCCTCTCTCGCGATCTACGTGAAAGACACGGGCTGCGGCATCAGCCTGCAGAACGCGTCCTACCTCTTCCAACCCTTCGTGCAGGCCGATACCTCGACCAGCAGGAAGTACGGCGGGACCGGCCTGGGCCTCGCGCTCTCGCGGAAGCTCGCTCAGCTCCTCGGCGGCAACGTCGCCCTCGACAGCAGCATCCCCGACCAGGGCAGCACGTTCAAGATCGAGCTTCCGCTTAAAGCCGCGCAGGTCGCCGAGAAGATCATCCGCGCCAGCGCGAAGAAAGTGGAGCTCCATGCGAAGCCGACTCCCATGCTGGCCCGTTTGAAGGGCCTTCGCATCCTCGTCGCCGAGGACGCGGTGGACACGCAGCTCCTCATCCGCCAGATCCTGCAGAAGCAGGGCGCGGAGCTCGACTTCGCCGACAACGGCAAACAGGCGATCGAATGCGCGGAGGCGAAGGACTACGACGTGATCCTCATGGATATCCAGATGCCCATCTGCGACGGCTACCAGGCGACGCGGACCCTGAGGTCGCGCAATTACCGCAAGCCCATCATCGGCCTCAGCGCGCACGCGATGCGCGAGGAGCACGAGAAGATCCTGGCTTCGGGCTGCAACGAGCACCTCGCGAAACCCTTCGATCCCAAAAAGCTCATCGATATGATATCGTCGTTGAGCGCTGCGGAAGGAAAGGTCCCTCAGGCGGCGGAAACGACCCTGCACTGAGATCACATTCGAGGGCGCCTATGCTGAGACGATTGCTGGCTCTGTCCCTGCTTCTTTCGACCTTCGCCCGGGCGGAACCCTCTCCTCAGGAGAAGGCCTACGCCGATTCCCAATCCGGCAAGAGCGGGAAGTACATGGTGAGGCTGCCCGGCGGCAGCAGCAAAGGCCTGCTCGCCTTCTTCCACGGTTCCGGCAACACCGCGACCTACGCGCAGAACTTCGGGGCCGTCGACCAAGTCGCCAAGGAGCTGGGGCTCACGCCGCTCGTCCTGCAGGCCCCGAACGGCGCCGACACCTGGGCGAACGCCGCGCGCGGCCCTTCGAACCAGCACGACGTCTACGCCCGGAACCTGATCGACAAGGAAATACTGGCGAAGAACTCCGGCATCGATAAAAAGCGCATCATCTTCGTCGGCGTCTCCGCGGGCTCGACCTTCCTCAGCGGCGATTTCCTCCCGCGTTTCATAGGCGATTATAAAGGCGGAGCCGTCCTGCTCTGCGGCGGCGGCGGACCGGTGTCGCAGGCGGACGAACTGTGGCGGCCCCTGCCGCGTCCGGTCGCGGAGAGCATGCCGCTCTCCTTCTATATCCAAAAGCAGGATTTCCTCTGGCGCCAGACGCGGCAGGGCATAGCCTACTGGGGTTCGCGCGGGGCGATCATTGCCACCGAGATGCCCGAAGGCGGATCCCACTGCGGCTTCGATGTCTTCGGCGAGATGAAGAGGCAGGTTAAGAAGATTCTTGCGCGCGGATGACGAGCGGGATTTCGCCCCAGCCTTCCGTCAGCTTCAGCAGCATCGTGAAGAACTCAGCGGCCGACTTCGCCCGCATCAGCTTCGCCGAATCCAGCTCTTCGGGAACGTTCGTGCGGAGATAGGCCCAGAGGATCTTGAGCCGCGAGAAGGCGACCGAGGACAGGCCCGAGGCGAGCTCCGCGTTGTTCTTATCCATCAGGAAGGGCAAACCCAGGCCTAGGTTCGACAGATCCGTCGCCAGCCGCTCCCAGCTCTGCTCGTCGGTTCCGCACGCCGCCGGCAGACGTCCCGATTGAATGCGGGCGATGAGCCGCGCCGGATGCTTGTGCCAGAGATCCTGGATCAACGCATAAGAGAAGAGCGCCTGGATCAACGCCCCGAGCGGCAATCGAACGGCCTCCCCGCTCCGGCATTCGCTGAATATCCAGGGATTCCGCATCGCTCCCCGTCCCACCATAACGCCTTGTATCGCCGGAGCTATCGTGAGGAGCCGCCCGAGGCTCTCATAACTCACGACGTCCCCCGAGGCATGCACGGGTATCCGCGTCCGAGTCGTCGCCGACCGCACCGCGTTCCAATTCGCCTGGCCGCGATAACCGTCATCGCGAGTTCGCCCATGAATCGTCAGCCTGGCCAGAGGCAGCGAGGCGATAGACTCGAGCAGGGCCGGAAATTCATCGTGCCGCTCGAGCCCCAGGCGCATCTTCACCGCGAGGCGTCCGGCGCCGAGCTTCGTCGCCAGCTCTTCGATCTGCCGGCCGAAGACCTCGGGATCGTGCAGCATGCCGCTGCCGGCGAACTTCCCGAGCGCGTTCGGCGAAGGGCAGCCGCAGTTGAGCTCGAGCACCGGGCTTACGGCTTCGGGCAAGAGCTCCGCCGCGCGCAGCACCTGCAGGTGATCGCCGGTAATGAATTGCGGGACGACCTGATAAGGCAGGACGCTGCGCAGCTCATAGAGCTCGGGCGCGAAATCCGCGGGAATCTCCCGTTCCGGATGGACGCGCGTGACCCGGAGGAACGGCGTCGTCATGAATCCGGGTTGCGAGGCGAGATGGACCCAAAAACGAAAAGGGAAGGTCGTGAGACCTTCCATGGGAGCTAAACTCAGTTGAAACATTGGCATCTTAGACTTCTGCGAGCGGACCTGTGATCTTCGAGTTGCCGACGGAGTTAATATCGCTGAGCCCGAGCAATTGCGCAACGGTTACCAGGAGATGGTTGAAGTCCTTGCCGGAGGCCGTCGCGCCCGACTCGTAAGGATAGCTGATCAGGCGGTTGCCCTTGAGTTTGCCGCCGAGGTTGCCGGCGAGGAAACAGGGGATGCTGATGCCGTCGTGGTTGTTGGGGTTGTCGCCTATGTCGCTCGAGGTCATGATCAGGGTCGAATCGAAGAGGGTCTTGTCGCCGACCTTGATGCTCTTGAGATCGGCGATCATCAGGGCGACCTCTTTCATGATCGCGGCCTGGATGTTGTGCAAGGCGTCGGTGTTCGCGTGCGTGTTGCTGTGATAACCCACGCCCGTGATCGGCGTGCCGTCGAAGCAGAACTCGCGGCCGCAGTCCGAGAAGCCGTACTGCATCGTCGCGACTCGCGTGATGCCGCACGAGATCGCTTCGACGATGAGCTTGCGGTTGAAGGTGTTCACCTGCGCGCTGATCTC
>JASLCY010000221.1 GCA_030151925.1 Oligoflexus sp. | reverse complement strand
TCGTGCCCTCGTAGGTGTAGACGCTCTCGAGGTTGCACATGTGCCGCATGCTCTTGTATTCGAGCATGATGCCGTTCGCGCCGAGGATGTCGCGGCACGTGCGCGCCGATTCCAGCGCCATCTCCACGTTCGCCTGCTTGGCCATCGAGATCTGCGCGAAGTGGATCTCGCCGCTGTCTTTGAGCGTCCCCAGACGATGGGCCAGGAGCTGGGCCTGGGTGATGCGGGTGGCGATCGTCGCGAGTTTCTTCTGGATCAATTGGAAGCTCGCGAGCGGCTTCTTGAAGGTCTTGCGGTCCTTCACGTAATCCAGGGCCTCGGCCAGGCACGACTCGGCCGCGCCGAGCGCGCCCCACGCGATCCCGTAACGCGCCTGCGAGAGGCAGGCGAGGGCGGATTTGAGGCCTTCGGTCTTCGGCAGGAGCGCGGACTTCGGGAGTTTGACGTTATCGAAATAGAGCTCCGAGGTCACCGACGCCCGAAGCGACATCTTGCCCTTCATCCGGGGGGCGCTGACGCCCGGCGTCTTCATCGGCACGACGAAGCCGCGGATGCCCGCATCGGTCTTCGCCCACACCACGGCGACGTCCGCCACGCTCCCGCTGGTGATCCACATCTTCGAGCCATTGAGCAGCCAATGATCGCCCTTATCCTCGGCCCGCGTGCGCATCGCTCCGGGATCGCTGCCGCCGTCGGCTTCCGTCAGACCGAAACAACCGATCGCGGTGCCGGCTCCGAGGCGCGGGAGCCACTCCTGCTTTTGCTCTTCCGAACCATAGGCGTGGATGGGGTACATGACGAGCGCGCCCTGGACCGAGGCGAAGCTCCGCAGGCCCGAATCACAGCGCTCGAGCTCACGCATGAGCAGGCCGTAGGTGATGTTGTCGAGGCCCGGCAGGCCGTAGCCCGAAAGGTTCGCCCCCAAGACGCCGAGAGCTCCCAGCTCCGGTACGCAATCGAGCGGGAATTCCTCTTTCTCATAAAGCTCGGGGATCCTTTTCTCGAGCTTTTGCTCGATGTAATCCCTGAGGCTCTGACTGGCGAGTCTCTGTTCCGAGCTCAGAAGGTCTTCGAAGTGAAAGAAGTCGAGATAGGGTTCAACGCGGGGCATGGCCAGAGATCCTCTCTGAAAAAGCAAAAGACACCCCCGGACCGGGATGCCTCCTGCGCTTATGAACGGTTAGTCGACGCGCTTCGAGCTCTTGATCTTGATGACCACGGCTTTGCCTTTATCCAGGGTCGCTCCGGTTTGCGAGCCGTAGCTCTCCACCTTGCGCACCACGTCCATGCCGTCCACGATGCGGCCGAAGACGACGTGATGACCGTCGAGCCATTCGGTTTTCGCGGTGGTGATGAAGAACTGCGAGCCGTTGGTGTTCGGTCCCGCGTTCGCCATGCTCACGACGCCCGGGCCGATGTGTTTGAGCTTGAAGTTCTCGTCCGGGAATTCCTTGCCGTAGATCGAGCTGCCGCCGGTGCCGTCGTTATGCTCGAAATCGCCGGCCTGGACCATGAAGTTCGGGATCACGCGGTGAACGACGGAGCCTGGATATTTGGGGGCGACGGCCACCTTTTTGGTCTTCTCGTCGATCTTGCCGCCGCAGAGCTCCATGAAGTTCGCAGCGGTCTTCGGCACGGTCTTGCCGAAGACGCCGATGGTCGCCGTGCCGATGGATTTGCCGTCGACTTCGAATTCGATCGCGCATTTGCCCGTGACCGGCTCCGTCGCGGTATCGACGCCAGTGATCTGGCTCACGTCGGGTTTGATATCGATAGGCTTTTTATCTTTGGGTTTAGCCGCAGCATGAGCGGCGCCGGAGAAAACCAGGGTCGAGAGAGCGAGAGCAGTAAGGTGTCTTTTCATCAGGGCTATCCTTCAGAGTAAAAGTCGACAAGAACTCTTATCCTAAAGAAGCGCCTTAAAAGAAGAAATCGGTTCTTTTGGCCAGACGAGGGGATCCTGGTTAAAGGGGAGGCCTCAGCCCATGAACTGGGTTTTTTGCGTCTCTTTGAGGCGAAGTTCCCGGCGCGTGGAATGGATGGCGCGTGCGGGTATGGTAAAAGGCGGGCGTTTGGTCTCCCAGGTCGGGGAGGGTCGGCCCGCAGGCTTTTTCAGGGGGTGAACGGGAACGACGCTCTCGGTGTCGGCATTCGGACGCGCCGGGGCTCTGAGGCTCACGAGCAGTGAAACCCAAAGGAGGACCGTAAAACCGTAAGACCTCTTCATACCGAAACTCCGCGTCTGTCAAACTCACCATATCCCAAAAGTGTTTCAATTCCGAGTGCAAAATAAAGGGAGAAATTCTAGGGTAATAGAAGACCTATGGGAGAGGGATGAGATGGCGAGTCAGATGCGGGCTAGGAACTGCTGGCGGAACAGGAAACTCAATCGACCCGGGCTGCGGGCCCATGGCTATGGGCGGGTCGCGGGGCTTTATCTCGGCCTTGCCCTCGGGGCCTTCCTCCCGATGAAGGCCGCCGCCGTCCAGGGGCCGCCGAAACCCGAACCGGCGCCGACCTATCTCCTCGATGACGAGCGCAACACGATCGACATCTTCCAAAAGATCTCGGGGCGCGTCGTGAACGTTTCGAACCTCCGTTACGCGCGGGTCGGCTTCTTCTCCTTCGACGTGACGGAAGTGCCCGCAGGCACGGGCTCGGGTTTCCTCTGGGACGATAACGGCTATATCGTGACCAACTACCACGTGATCAAGGACGCCGATCACCTCACCGTCTCCTTCAAGAACGGCAAGAGCCTCGCGGCGAAGATCGTCGGCGCCGAGCCGCGGAAGGACATCGCGGTGATCCGGGTGAAGGTGGACGGCCTGCATAAGTTCGAGAGCATGCCGCTCGCCGATTCCTCGAAGCTTATGGTGGGGCAGAAGGCGATCGCGATCGGCAGCCCCTTCGGGCTCGATCAGACCCTGACCAAGGGCGTGATCTCCGCCCTGGGACGTTCGATTCCCGGGATAGGCGGGGTGCAGATCCGCGACATGATCCAGACCGATGCCTCCATCAATCCGGGGAACTCGGGAGGGCCGCTGCTCGATAGCCGCGGGTATCTGCTGGGGATGAATACCATGATCTATTCGGAGTCGGGCGCTTCCGCGGGCATCGGCTTCGCGGTGCCGGCCTCGACCATCCAGAGGATCGTGACCCAGATCATCAAGAACGGGCGCGTGATACAGCCGGGCATCGGCGTCGAGCATTTCGACGACAATATCAACCGCCAGCTCGGGATCGACGGCGTCATCATCCGTTCCGTCCTGCAGGGGAGCTCGGCGGCCAAGGTCGGCCTTAGGGGGACGCATCGCGCGCCGAACGGCGATATCATCCTGGGGGACGTGATCATCGGGGTGGACGACAAGGAGATCCAGTCCTACGACGACCTCTATAATGCCTTCGACGTTCACCAGGTGGGCGATACGGTTAAACTTACGTTCATCAGGGACGAAAAAAAGAGGACCGTAACCGTCCCCTTGATGGATGAGAATGTGAAGGCGCAGGATCGTCCGCGGATGCAGTAGCTCTCGGAGGGGCCGCTGCGGCGGCTCTCTGGGCCTTTAGGTGGCGATGGCCCAGATCTCTTCCATATCGATCTCATCGCAGTCGAATTCTTCGAGCATATCCGAGAGGGCGTTGCGGATCGGCGGGCGCTTGGCCGCCTTGAGCAGCTTCATGTGGCTTTCCTCCGCCGTGCGGTTGCCCTTGCGGGAATTGCAGGCGACGCAGCAGCAGACCGTATTCTCCCAGGTGTCGGTGCCGCCCTTGGAGCGCGGGATGATATGGTCGATCGTCGCGAGCTTCTCGGAGAGTTTCTTGCTGCAGTACTGGCACGTGTATTTATCGCGTTTAAAGACGTTTTGCCGTGAGTAGCAGATGCCGCCGGCCGCGATGGAGAAGTTTTTGATGTAGCGTTTGAGTTTGATGATTTGGGGAA
This sequence comes from Oligoflexus sp., assembly GCA_030151925.1. GTDB lineage: Bacteria > Bdellovibrionota_B > Oligoflexia > Oligoflexales > Oligoflexaceae > Oligoflexus. The sequence continues at coordinate 1,170 of JASLCY010000221.1, read as the reverse complement.
GTTGGAATGTTCGGCTGACGGAGCGGATGAAACGATTGTGGGATTTGACGAGTTCGGCTTTTTCGGTGATCAGGAGTATCATGGCTTTCTGCCAACTCACGACCCTGACCGGTTCGTAGCCCGAATTCAAAACGAGTGTCCTCATGCTTACCTCACACAGTGCACGACGATCCCTTTTCCTTCATGGTACCACTGCACCGCGATTGCGCGTGAGTGAAAAATATAAAACATGATTTCAAGGTCTTAGGGTTCGTCCTACGGAAACATCCGCTGACCCTCCTCTTATCGGCAGCCTGAGAAAAGGCTTTACCGTCTCGAAAAAGTGCGGTAGTTTCCGGGCGTTCTCTTCCAGTCGGAGCAGCTGAAACAGTGCGCTCATCATAAACTTCGGTTTAAACGTCAACCTGGAAGAGGCAGTTGGAAAGGGATTGAGATTGCCTCAATCCCTTGAATTTTTTGGGTAATAATTCGGAAGAAAAAAGGCGCCGCCCGTCCGTGGGCAGCGCCTTGATTTTTAGAGCGGTTCAAGACCCGGCCCTATCAGCCGTTGACGGCCGCGGGCGGGACTTTGTCGCCTTCAGCGAGGATCTTGTCGGTGAAGTAATCATCGTCGAGATCGATCTGCGCTTTGAGCTGATTCACGACCGGACCGTATTTCGCGGTGAAGCGGTCAGCCGCGACCCGGAAGCGTTCTTCGTGCTCGCCGTCTTTGATCGCCGCATAAGCGATCGCTACGATGGACTTCATCTCGGCGACCTTGCCGGCGTGCAGCAGGGCGGGCGAGAGGTTGTCGAAGCGGATCAGGTCAGGGCCGAGGAGCTTCACGACTTTCAGGAGGTCAGCCGGCTTGTTGACCGAGACTTTGGTCTTCACGCGAGTCTTGAGCAGCTTCGCGAAGATCGAAACCACGCCGAGGTTCGAGGTCTGGCGCATCTTGAAGAAGCGGCGCATCAGAGGATCCTTCTCGGCCAGCGACGCGACGCGGCTGCCGAGGGTGTTCTCGACGAACTCCTTGGGATTCGTCATGATCTCCTTCACGGTATCCTTGATGCACATCAGAGCCTGAATCTCCGAGGTCCCTTCATAGATACTGAGGATGAGGCTCTCTCTCAGGAGCCACTCAGCGGTGTACTCGGTGGTGAAGCCGTAGCCGCCGTGGATCTGGACCGC
>JASLCY010000327.1 GCA_030151925.1 Oligoflexus sp. | reverse complement strand
GTTCTTCGCATAGAAGGCCGTCTGCTTCATGCAGGCCTGGTCGAGCTCGAGGGCGACGTTGGGCGTCTTCGCGATGGCGAAGAGGACGTCGGGGCGCAGGTACTGGGGCTCGATGCCGGCCTCGGCGCTGTGCTCCTTCACCATCGACTGGTTCACGCGGATCAGCGCCTCGAAACCGTATACGCACTGGCTCATGCCGGCGATGCTCTTGGTCTTCTTCGCCTCGTCCACCATCTCCTTGGTGATCTGCTGGAGATGGAACACGCCTTGGTAATGCGGCGTGAGCAGGCTCTCGCCCTGGATCAGCGTCGCCATCAGCTCGCGCTGGCGGTCGCGGCCGCGCTTCAATTGGAACTGGGCCATGGACTTGGATGATTCGAGGCCCGATTCCACGATCTCGCGGATATCGATGCAAGGGTTGTTCAGCATCCCGAAGTAGCCGACGCCGAAGTGCGGGATGGTCTGCACGCATTCGGGGATGCGGCGTTGTTTTTCCGGGAGGAAGAGCTCTTTCCACATCGCGTTGGTGATCGCGTTGCAGACGCGGTCGGCGACCTTCTCGAGCGCGCCCGGGAACGGCAGCGAGCCCGTCTCGCGCGAACGGTCGAGGAAGACCATGTACGTATTCGAGCTGTGCGACTTGCGGCAGATGATATCGCGATCGCGCAGGCAGCCGTTCGAGCCCCAAAGGCCGATCATGACGTCGTGCAGCACAACCTTCATCACGTTGTAGACTTCGGTGCCGAAGTCCACGCTGATCTTATTGAGCCCGGAGGCGTCGATCGTCAACACGCCGAGGCCACCGAAGGTGTTCAGGAGCGAGACGGGGATCTGCTGATTATAGAAAGGGATGGAACGAACCGCGTGGCTCATGCCCGCTTCGGCGCCCGAGAAGCAGAAGGAGGCCGTGGAGATGATCTCATCATATTCGTTGGCATCGAGGAGAGTGACGTGTTCGGCGAAGGTGCTGCCATCGGACTTGAGGTTCGCGGAGGAGCGGAGCACGAGGACCGGATAGCGTCGCCCGAGCGACTCCATCATGTCGCGCAAGGCGTCGTGCGGAATTGTCTGGCTGTCTTCGTCGACGATGAGCACCGAGACATTCTTGCTGTACAGCAGCGCCTGGGCCTTCGCATCGCCTAGATCTACGGTCGCGACCTTAGCGCCTCGTTGAGTCAGGTCCGACTCAAGTCGCTTAGTAAGGCCTTGATTTTTATTCGCGATCAATATCATCTAGGCACGTATCCTTGAGAGATCGAAAGAATTACGCTGAACCCGACCTTAGCCCTATCGGTAGAGAGCTAGAAAAATTAAGCAGCGTCCCCGTCTTAACCCGGTGTTAGGCCAGGGCAATACCTAAAAAATAGCTTTTAAAATCTAATATTTCTTTTAGTTACAGAGAGATAAATTTTATTAATGCGCCTTTAAAAAAGGGATGGGTTGTGGAGCAAAATAACAAATTCATCAATGACTTGGTGGTACGGTCTAGAGCAAAAGGCGGCCGTCTTGCCCTGCCCGAAGGCGAAGACCCGCGAGTCATTGAGGCCACCAAAATGTTGCTCGAGACGGACGCCCTGCGTTCGATCACCTTGTTCGGCAGGCTCGAAGAGGTAAAACGGGCCCTTGCGGCTCAAAAGCTGCAAAACGACAAGATCTCGGTCGTCGATACCGATGATCATGGGGTGCGTACGGCGACCCTCGCCCATTTCCAGGCGAAGGCGGCGGAAAAAGGCAAGGCGGTCCCGCCGGGCGAGGCCGCGGAGCTGGGCCACTCCCCGCTCAACCAGGCGGCCTATTACCTGGCGACGGGCAAGGTCGATGCCGTCGTCGCCGGTTGCGCCCACACGACCGCCGACGTGATTCGCGCGAGCCTCAAGGGCGTCGGCCTCAAACCGGGCATCAAGACTTTGAGCGGCAGTTTCGTGATGGTGCGCGGCGATGAGCATTACATCTTCGGCGACTGCGGCGTGGTCGCGGATCCGACCGCGGAGCAGACGGCCGATATCGCCGAGGCGACGGCCGATACTTTCAAACAGTTGTTTCCCGAAGAACCGAAGATCGCGTTTCTGTCCTTCTCCACCAAGGGGTCGGCGGAGCACCCTCGTGTCGAGAAGATGCGGGCGGCGCTGAGCATCTATAAAAAGCGGCATCCGGAGTCGCTGGCGGACGGCGAATTGCAGTTCGATGCCGCTTTCGTGCCCGAGGTGGGCGCACGCAAGGCTCCCGGGAGCAAAGTCGCGGGTCAGGCGAACTGCTTTATCTTCCCCGACCTGGATTCGGGTAATATAGGTTATAAGATCGCGCAACGGCTCGGCGGTTTCGAGGCCTACGGCCCGATCCTGCAAGGCAGCCTGAAACCTTATCTCGACCTGTCTCGCGGAGCGAACGCGAAGGACATCATGGTCTCGAGTTTGTTGGCGGTCGTTCGGTCCTAACAAGGCGAGGCGCGCGTTATGCATCTCGAATGGTATTATGTCCTGATCCTGGCCGTGGTCGTCCTCGGGCTCCTCGGCGCGTTGCTCTATGTGCTGACGCGTCCGCTGCCCACCCTGCCCGAGGCCAAGAAGCTTCCCCTTCCGCTCGAATCGATTCACCTGAGCTTCAGCGTCGACGGGAGCTTCGATAATTCCCGCCTATATGAGAAGCAGTCGGCCGCGTGGCGCGAAAGCATGCGGAGGTCCGGGCAGAAGCTCGAGGATGCGCAGGTCAAACGCATTATCCTCCTGCATGGGACCTTCGTCGGTTCGGACGGCGTGAATCTGATCTCCTCGGTGAAGTCGGTGTTCCCGCGGTTGAGCCGGGAATTCGAGACCAAGATCAGCTCCACGGTGAAGACGTGGATCGACCAGCTCGCGCAGGACAACGGCAACTTCGTGCCGGCTTATGCGGCGCTGCTCGAGAAGGCCTTGGGCGGGAAGATACCGGTCGAGCTCTTCTCGTGGTCGTCGGCGAATCATCACATCGCGCGTTTGGAGGGTGCGATTCGTCTGGTCGAGCGTCTCGATGATTCGCCGCCCGGCAAGGGTTCACGAACCTTGCTGATCGGGCACAGTCATGCGCGGCAGGTCTTCGCCCTCTTTACGCAGCTCGTCGACGGCGCGCAGGGCAAGGGCGGTCTGGGGAAGGCGCTGTGGGAATTCATCCAGGCCGAGAATCTGGCCCCCGCGTCCTTGAGGGAGCGGGCTAAAGAGCTGCGAAAACATCGGTTTGACTTCGTCACGCTCGGGAGCCCCGTGCGTTATCCCTGGGCGTATCTCCCCGATATGCGCGCCTTGCACATCATCAATCATCATGGTGAGACGGAAAAAGTAAAACAGGTGTGGTCGTTCTGGTCGGCCTCCAGCGGTGACTTTGTGCAGCAGTGGGGCATGATAGGCTCCGATAACCTAGCGCCGACCGCGCGCGAACGTACATTAAATAGAAGACTCGATCAGCAGCTCGGCAAAGGTTGGCATACACGTCTTTGGTTGAAGCACTTAGTGCGTCGTAATCGTTTGGGTGATTTTGGCAAGACATTATTGATAGACTATCGATATGAGGCGAGCAGAAAACCCAACTTCATAAAGTCAGTCTTCGGCCACGGCATCTACACCCGTTTCGACGTCATGCAATACCAGCTCGAGCTCATCTGCAAATACCTCTATAGCTAAGCCAAGCACAATTAACGCAGTATTTTCGCCGTTTAGAGCTTCGATGTGAGAGAGAAAGGAGGGCAGTCACAGTTAACTGCCCCTCGAGGAAACAGAAGACTTCGGATTGCTCCGAAGCATGGGGGATTGGCTACCATTGATAGAGATTCATCACCTCTAGATCGCCGTCGTAACATGAGAACGGCAAATCAACGGGGAAGGAGTTTTGGCAGCC
>JASLCY010000165.1 GCA_030151925.1 Oligoflexus sp. | reverse complement strand
GCCCATGAGGTCGCGATCGAATTTCCCCCGGGAGGGCGCATTCCGCTCTCGAAGATCATGGAAGAGCAACGTCTGCTCATCAAGCTCGGACGCCTCTGAGGCGCCGATCGAAGGCTTCGATCAGCCTGGGCTTCTTGGCAAAACTTCGGAAGATGCCCAAACCCGCCTCGAGAAATTTAATCAATAGAGATGATAAAGCAACCGATGAGGCCTCATCCCATGGAGGACCTCGTGGCCAAAGCCCAGAACCCAATGCCGTTACACAAAGGATCGCAGCGCCTGTTCGTGCTGTTCTGGTTCCTTTGGGTCGTCGCGTTGCTGGCCGTCGCGACGAGCAACCTGCAGGACAACATCCAGCTCTCGCTCTCGGATCCCGTTTTCTTCCACATGCGCGAGTATCTGCACAAGACCCCCGAGCTTTCCCCGCGTCTGAAGGTGTATGCGTTCGATGACAGCTCGGTGAGCTTTTTGAAGAGCCCCGAACTCTCGACCCAGGACCTCAGCCTGCTGCTGCAGAACATCGCCGAGCAAAAACCCAAGGCCATCCTCCTCGACCGGCTCTTCAGCCTCGCGCAGAACGATGAAGGGGAGAAGGAAGCTCTCGCGGCCCTCAGGGCCAAAGGCATCCCGGTTTATTCGGGCGCTTCGATGAGCGAGAAGAAGGTCGCCTATCGCTCGCAGACCGTGCTCTCCGAAGAGGACTACGGCTTCAAGCATTGGATCAGCCATCCCAATGCCGCGACCGACGCCTTCGTCCACCGGAACCTCTATAACTCCAATAGCGTCCTTTACGCCTACGACGCCGCCTATGAAGGCGCGTTCCGCGGCGTGGGCCACCTCGCCTTCGATAAGAGGAACAGCGTTTATCCCATGATCGTCATGAAGGACAGGATCATACCGCATCTCGCGCTCTATGCCGCGGACAGCGTGGATATCAAGGACGACCAGCTCTTCATCAACGATAAACCCGTGCCGCTCAACAGCGCGGGCGGCGTGATCGTGAACCATCGTCCGGTCGCCGAATACTACAAGAATATGAAGAGCCTCAGGCCCAGCGTGATCAGGGCCCGCAACCACCAGCCGGAGACCTGGGTGAAAGAGGGGGACGTCGTCGTCATCCTCTTCAACTTCTATACGGGCTCCACCGACTTCGTGAACTCGGCGCCGTTCGGGAACCTGCCCGGCGGCCTCTTCGTGTCGACCCTCGTGGACTCTATACTCCAAAACCATTGGCTCACGCCCTTCGGCCAAGGCCCCTGGCTCATCTTCGCCATGAGTTTGATCGGGATGATCCTCGCGCGCGTCACGGGACCGGTCGCCTATTGGGGAGCGAGCCTGGGCCTCAGCGCCCTCTACTTCGTGGTCGCCGTCTATCTCTTCGTCTACCATAGCGTCGTCATCTCGTGGGTCCTGCCCCTGCTCGGCCTGATGGGAGCCGGCACCATCCAATACGTCCAGCAGCGCCTCGGCAGCGAGCTCAAAGCGGTCGCGACCGAGAACCAGCTCCTGATCGAACGCACGCTCCGGCTCGAAGAGGAGAAGACCAACCTCCAGCTCGCCGAACGCCTCAACCTCGGCCGTGCGGTGCAGAAGATACTCCTTCCGCCGATCGGGACGCAGGACCATGGGCGTTTCACCTTTACGATGAGCTATATACCCGCTCAGGAGATGAGCGGGGACTGGATCTATATCTGGGGCAAGGACAAGACCGAAAAACGCATCATCGTCGGCGACGTGGTGGGCAAGGGACCTTCGGCGGCCATCCCCGTGGCTATCCTGATCGGCATCCTGGGCGAGTGCGAGAAGGACGAGATGCCGATGATCGAGACCCTGCACTATTTGAACAAGCGGGTGCTCGAGCTGTTCGGAGGCCAGATCACCTGCAGCTGCTCGGTCATCATCATCAACGAGACGAACAGCGGCGAGGTCGAGCTCTATAACGCCGGCTCTCCCGGCTGGTTCCTCAAGGCGCCGGACAGGTCGCGGCATATCGCGATGCGTTCGACTCCGCTCGGCATGGACGCCGAGGCCTATTTCGCCCATGAGACCCTGCAGCTGCCGGAGGGCGCGTTCCTGCTCACCTTCACCGACGGCTATATGGAAGGCGCGCGCGCTTACAAACGCCTCATAACGAAGCTCGGCACCCTCGAAGAGACGCCGGCCTTCACGGAATTGCAGCTTATCCTCGACGATATCGGCAAGACCTTCCGTCTCGAGGACGACCGTTCGCTCCTGCTCGTCCATCCCAAGACCCACAAGGCCGTACAGGCCGCTTAACGCGAAGATCTCGACCGAAACGAACAAAGCTGAGGATGAACCTCAGCTTTTTTTCTTGAGACCTGCCTTCCAGAATCAGCGGCGCGGGTTGAAGGTATCCGATATGATCCGCTGCAGGGCCACGACGCGGCCGAGGATGGTGAAGGCCTCGTCTTTCGCGTAGAGGTTCTTGAAGGCGGGATTCTCCGGCTTCAGGTACCAGCCGTGCTCCGCATCGTGCATCAGGCGTTTCACGGTCGCGCTGCCCTGGGCGTCGGCGACCACGATCGTTCCGCTCGGAGCCGAATCCTGCTGGTAGACGATGAGCCAATCGCCATCGAGGATGCCGGCGTGGATCATGCTCTGGCCGACGGCCTGGAGAGCGAAGAGCTTTTCCGGATGATTGGCGGCCCAGCGAGGCACCATGTCGCTCGATACGCGGATCGCGCCGGAGTCGTTCTCGATAGCCTCGATCGGCACCCCGGCGGGGACCGAACCCAGGCGGGGAACGAGCATCGAGTTGTCCCAGGGGTGCTCCACGTGGACGTTGAGGTATTCTTTGCTGCGGTCGGTAAGAGCGAGGGAACGTGCGGTTTGTTTGTTAGGGGTGATGATGTAGCCCTTCTTACGAAGCGAGGCGATCACATCCTGGGCGGAGCCTACGGCCTTGTAGCCCATGTATTCGCAAAGCTCACGCAGAGTCGGTGCGTAGCCGTGCTCATCGCTGTGCGAGCGGATGAACTCGAAGGCTTTGCTCTGCCTGGAGGTTAGCTTTTGCATAACAGATTCCTTGTCTGATCGAGTGCTTACCTAACGCCAATGTAATTCATTGCCTTCAATCGTTCAAGTAGTGGCGGATGAGAATGATAGAAAGCCGAATACCATGGATGCGACACCGGCATAGAATGACTCGTTTCTCGTAATTTGAGAAGCGCATCTCCAAGCGCCCTCTGATCCTCGATATTCCGCAGCGCGAAGGCGTCCGCCTGGAATTCGTGCTTGCGCGAGAGCAGGCTCGCGAAGGGCTGTATCAGGAACTCGACCAGGCCGAACCACAGCGAAAACACGATCAAGGCCCCGTAATTCGAGACGCCGCCGAGGCCGAAGCTCCGATAGAAGGGCAGCAAAGGCAGGCAAACGCTCAGGGCATAGAACATGACGCCGGTGAGGAAGAAGCCGCGGACGAGCTGCCAGCGCACGTGATGCAGCTTGAAGTGCCCGAGCTCATGCGCGAGCACGGCCACGACCTCGCCGAGGCTCATCGACTTCACGAGGGTATCGAAGAGCACGATGCGCTTCTTGCCGAACACGCCGGTGAAGTATGCGTTGCCGTGGGACGAGCGGGTCGAGGCGTCCATGATCGAGATGCCTTCCGCCGCGAATTCGATCTTCTGCGCGAGGCGGTAGATCTCGGTCTTGAGGTCGCCCTCGTCGAGCGGGGTGAACTTATTGAAGAGCGGCGCGAGGATCGCGGGATAGAGCCAGGAGGTGAAAAGGGTGAAACCGAAGACGGCGATCCACGCGACCCACCACCAGGAGGTCCCCATGTGTTCCATGATCGCGAGCAGGACGGCGAGGAGAACGCCGCCGAGCACCGCGCCGATGCCTATCATCTTCAGCTGGTCGATCCAGAAGCCGCTCGCCTTCTGACGGTTGAAGCCATGGCGCTCTTCGATCACGAAGCGGCTGTAGTAGGAGAAGGGGATGTTGGTGATGACGGTGAGGAGGCCGAGGATGGCGAAGACCGCGAGCCCCGTAAGCACGGGAGAGTTCGCCGGCGCCAGGTTCTGGGCGGCGCGCTCCACCCAGCCGAGGCCGCCGAGCGCGAAGAACAGCATCGTGTAGCCGAGCTGTATCCAGGACGAGGCTTGGCCGAAGGCGTAACGGTCCTTCGCATAGGCGAGGCTCTTCCCGAGATCTTCGCCGCTCATCGAGAGGACGGTCCTCGCTTCGTTCTGATGCGCCGGATCTTCTATGTAGCGAAGATTCAGGGTGGCGAGAGTGGATTCGACGATCTGCTGCACGAGGCGCAGGAGGATAAACAGAATCAGTAGTGATGAATACATGCGAGCCGCCCCTTAACTGCGTCAAAAATCTCTTTTTGCTCCATAAAATTATCGGTACCGGGACGAAAAACAAAGAAAAAAAGCTAGGAAGCCCGCGTTTTCTGTCGGATAGTTCCTTTTTTTGGGGGGACACGCATGATCTTCGAAGAATTCAAAGCCCATCCTCTGGTCCGCGGCGGCCAGCTGCAAACCTACATTCCTTACGTGTTCGGCGACGTCCCCAAGCTAAAGGCCGACGAAATCATCCACGTGACCCTGCCGGACGGCGATAAACTCGAACTCGTCGTCAACGAACCCGAAGGCCCCGTGCGCGGCAACGTCTTCCTCATGCACGGCCTCGGCGGGAATTCGGAATCCTCCTACAAGCTCCGCATCGCCAAGAAGCTGCTGCCGAACGGTTATCGCGTGATTCGCCACAACCATCGCGGCGAAGGCTCGACGGCGGACGCGAACAAGGGCATCTATCATTCGGGCGCCTCCGACGACGTCTACGCCTGCCTCCTGGATTTCGCCGAGCGCTGGCCGGACGAACCCTTCGTGCTGATCGGCTTCTCGCTCTCGGGCACCATCCTCCTGAACCTCCTCGGCCGCCGGCCGGCCGACGTCAAAAACCTCGGTTTCGTGAAGGCCGCGATGAGCGTGTGTTCGCCCGTCGACCTCCAGGCGTGCTCCAAAGCGCTGAGCAGCCCTCGCAATAAGATCCTCGACGCCTTCTTCGCCCGCAAGACGATTCGATACTTCAAGCGCCGGGGCATGATCGATCGGGAGTTCATAAGGGCGAAGCTGCAAAAGCCCACGTTGCGCAAGGTTGACGAGTATATTACGAGCCGACGGGCAGGCTTCCGCGATGCGAGCCATTACTACGACGAATGTTCACCCACGATCGTTCTGAACCAGATCAATATTCCGACCCTCGTGCTCGCGGCCTCCGACGACCCCATCGTGCCGGCTGAGAGCGTCGCCGTCGCGAAGGTAAGTCCCCATGTTGAAAAGCGAATCGAGAAATCGGGCGGGCACATGGGCTTTCTGTCGAAGACTCTGACCGCCCACGGCGATTACCGCTGGCTCGATAGCTTCATTGAAGCCTGGGTGAATGAGAAGCTGCAGCCGGCCTCTGCCATGACATAAGGGCGCCCTTTATTTGCAAGTCCCTGCAAAATGGATTAGAAGATGGGGCACGTACATCAGTTGGCTCTAAGGCGGCAGGAACAGGCTCATGCAGCAAAGATCACAGGCATTGCTACAGGTGCGCGATTTGCGAACCGCGTTCAGAACGGAAACGGGGCAAGTCCGCGCGCTCGACGGCGTCAGCTTCGAAGTTGAAAAAGGCAAGACCATCGCCGTCGTCGGCGAATCCGGTTGCGGCAAGTCCGTGACGGCGATGTCGATCATGGGCCTGGTGCAGGACGCGAACGGCTTCATCGAAAGCGGCCACATCTACTTCGAGGACGAGGATCTCGCCACCTGCTCGCGCGAGAAGATCCGCGACATCCGGGGGAACCGCATCTCGATGATCTTCCAGGAGCCGATGACCGCGCTCAATCCCGTCTATACGGTCGGCGACCAGATCGGGGAAGTCTTCCGCATCCACCGCGGTTATTCCAAGCAGCAGGCGCTGACCGAAGCCCTGCGCATGCTCAAGCTGGTGCATATCCCCGATCCCGAGAAACGCCTGAACGAATATCCTTTCCAGATGTCGGGCGGCATGCGGCAGCGCGTGATGATCGCGATGGCGCTCGCCTGCGAGCCGAGCCTGCTCATCGCCGACGAGCCGACGACCGCGCTCGACGTGACGATCCAGGCGCAGATCCTCCGCCTCATGAAGGAGCTCCAGCAGCAGAAGCAGACGGCGATCATCTTCATCACCCACGACCTGGGCATCGTCGCGGAGATGGCCGATCACGTGGTGGTGATGTACGCGGGGAAAGCGGTCGAGCACGGCAGCGTCTTCGACATCTTCGAGAACCCGAAGCATCCCTACACCAAAGGCCTCTTGAATTCGATCCCCTCGGGGACGATCACCAAAAAAGACAAGCTCTACACGATCGAGGGCACGGTGCCGAGCCTCAGGAACCTGCCGAAGGGCTGCCGCTTCAATACGCGCTGCCCGCTCGCCAAGGGGCCTTGCTTCGAGCAGCATCCCCCGCTCGAGACTCTCGAAAGCGGGCATAAGGTCGCTTGTTATTTCGCGGAGCAGGTTTAAGACATGAGCACTCTACTCGAAGTTCGTAATCTCAATATGCACTTTCCTATCCGCGGCGGCCTCCTCAGGCGCAAGGTCGGTGCGGTCTACGCGGTGAACGACGTGACCTTCTCGCTCGAGGAGGGCGAGACCTTCGGCGTCGTGGGCGAATCCGGGTGCGGTAAGTCCACGCTCGGCCGCACGATCGTCCGGCTCTACAGCCCGACTTCGGGCCAGGTCCTGTTCAAGGGCCAGGACATCGCGGGCCTCAGGAACAAGGAGCTGAAGGATTTCCGGCGGCAGATCCAGATGATCTTCCAGGATCCCTACGCCTCCCTCAACCCGCGCATGACGATAGCCTCCATACTCGAGGAGCCTTTTAAGCTCCACGGCATCGGCACGCCCGCCGAACGCCGCGAGAAGGTGAAGGAGCTCGTGAAGACGGTCGGCCTCCGCGTCACCGACATCAATAAGTTCCCGCATGAATTCTCGGGCGGACAGCGCCAGCGCATCGGCATCGCCCGGGCGCTCTCGCTCAATCCCAGCCTCATCGTGTGCGACGAGGCCGTGTCGGCCCTCGACGTCTCGATCCAGTCACAGATCCTCAATCTCCTGATCGAACTGCAGCGCACGCTGAAGCTCACGTACATCTTCATCTCCCACGACCTGAACGTCGTGCGGTACATCTCGGACCGCGTGGCCGTGATGTATCTCGGCCGCGTGATGGAGCTCGCCCAGTCGGACGAGATCTATCGGCAGCCCGCGCACCCCTATACGAAGGCCCTCATGGCCGCGGCGCCCGTACCCGATCCGCGCCGCCCTTCAGCAGCCGCCGTGCTCGAAGGCGACGTGCCGAGTCCCTCGCGCCCGCCCTCCGGCTGCCCCTTCAACACGCGTTGTCCCTACGTCCAGGAACGCTGCCGCAGCGAAATCCCGCTGCCGCGCCCGTTCCAAGGCAACGGCCGGCACCTCGTCGCGTGCCACTTCGCAGAAGATCTCATGAAAGAGGCCACGCACCGATGAAAACCTCATTCACCCTCATCACGGCCTTCCTCGCCCTGGCGCTGAGCTTCGGCTGCACGAAAAAAGCCGAGGATTCCCAGGTCCAGCTCGCGCCCAGCAACGGCAAGAAGGTCTTTTACCACTACCGCCGCGGCGAGTTCAAATCGGTCGATCCCCAAAGGCAGTTCGATGAGATGTCGGCCCAGATCGTCCGCAGCGTGTTCGATACCCTTCTCCAATACGATTACCTGAAGCGCCCCTATACGCTCATGCCCTCGCTCCTCGAGAGCATGCCCGAGAAGAAGGGCGGCACGACCTATCTCTTCCACGTGCGCCACGGCGTGAAGTTCCAGGACAACGCCTGTTTCCCCGGCGGCAAGGGCCGGGAGATGAACGCGAACGACGTGATCTATTCCCTGAAGCGCTTCGCCGATTCGAACGTGAACGTCCTCAGCTACTCGATGATCCAAGGCTTGGTCGACGGCATGGACGCCTTCCGCGAGGTGACCAAAAAAGAAGGCAAGGGCGTCGATTATTCGAAGCACGAGATCAGCGGCGTGAAGAAGATCGACAACTACACCGTGAGCGTGACCTTCACGAGCGATTCGCCCCTGAACTTCTATCCTTTCGCCTTCTCGGGGATGTCGATCGTCCCGCGCGAGGCGGTCGAGAAATACGGCGAGGATTTCGAACGCAACCCGGTCGGCACCGGCGCCTTCACCATCAAGTCCTATTCGCGCCGCGGGAATATGATACTCGCGAAGAACCCGCATTACTGGGCGAAGTTCCCGGTCGAAGGCATGGACGAGGACAAGGAGATGATCGCGGCGTCGGGCGGCAAGACCCTGCCGTTCGTGGATGAAGTGCAGCTGCCGCTCATCGAGGAGCCGCAGACCGCGATGCTCCTCTTCCGGAAGAAGCTGCTCGCGTGGGTCGCCCTGAACAAGGACGATTTCAGCAACGTCATCGACCACAAGCCCGGCAGCACCGAATACACCCTGAAAAAAGAGCTGCAGAATGACTTCCTGCTTTATCAGGTGAACACGCTCGGCAACAACTTCCTCAAATTCGGCATGAACGATCCGGTCTGGGGCGGGGAGAAGGGCAAGCTTCTCCGCCAGGCGGTGGCGATGGCCCTCAACAACCAGGGTTTCATCGATCTCCTGCTCAACGGCCGGGCGAACGTCACCGATTCCCTGGTGCCCTGGGAAGTCGCCGGCTCAGCGCGCGACACCGGCTCGAAGTGGTGGCCCTACGATGTCGAGGGCGCGAAGAAAAAGCTCGCCGAGGCGGGTTACCCGGGCGGCAAAGGCCTGCCGCCGCTGGTGGTCGAATACCGCTCCACCGCGCGCGACCAGCATCTCCAGTACGAGTACTTCCGCTACGATCTTTCGCGGATCGGCGTGACCCTCGTCCCGAACTTCCAGACCTTCACGAACTTCAACCTCGTGGTTGAGAGCGGCAACTTCCAGATCTGCGATACCGGCTGGTACGCCGACTACCCGGATCCCGAGAACTTCTATGCGCTCCTCTTCTCCGAGAACAAGGCTCCGCTCCCCAACTTCGGCAATTACAACAATCCGAAGTTCGACGCGCTCTACCTCAAGATGAAGAACATGCCGAACGGCCCGGAACGCTTCAAGCTGATCGCGGAGATGAACGAGATCCTGAAGGAGGACGTGCCGATGGTCCTCAACTACGATCTCAAGGCCGTGGGCCTGATCCAGAAGAACGTGAAGAACTTCAAGCGGAACATGCTGGATGACTATCCTTATAAATACTTCGATCTGAAAGACTGAGGCTTATGATCACTTTCCTCGTACGTCGTCTTTTGCAGGTAGTCCCGATCCTGATCGGGGTATCTCTGATCGTCTTCATACTCTTCACCAAGGTCGGCGAGGATCCGGTGCGCGTCCGCCTCGGGACCCACGCGACCAAGGAATCGATCGAGAACCTCAGGCACCAATGGGGCCTCGACAAGCCGGCCCCCGTGCAGTACCTCGACTTCCTCAAGCAGATCGTGACCTTCGATTACGGCAAGTCCTATACGACGGGCGAGCAGCTGAGCGAGATGTTCAAGAACGGGGCCCTGGTCTCGCTTTCGCTCACGGCGCCGCCGTTCTTCATAGGTCTGATCCTCAACGTGTCGATCGCCCTGCTGATCGCCTATTATCGAGGGTCCTGGATCGACAAGTTCAGCACGGTGCTGTTCGTCGCCGGGATGAGCATCTCGTATCTCGTCTATATCATGTCGTTCCAATACATCTTCTCGTACCTCCTCGGGTGGTTCCCGATCAGCGGTTACGAGCCGGGCATTCGGTCGATCCCTTATCTGATCCTGCCCTGGATCATCACGATCGTGGTGAGCGCCGGGCCGGAGATCCGCTTGTTCCGCACGGTCTTCCTCGACGAGACCCGCGCGGACTACGTGCGCACGGCGACCGCGAAGGGCTGCAGCCCTCGCCGCGTGATGTTCAAGCACATCATGCGCAACGCCTCGATCCCCATCCTCACCTATTCGGTCGTGGAGATCCCCGCGTTGATACTCGGCGCCTTCCTCATGGAGCGCTTCTTCTCCATCCCGGGGACCGGCGATATCCTTATCACCGCCATCAACAACGGCGATTTCCCCGTGATCAAGGGGATGACGATCGTAATCTCCATCGCTTTCACGCTGTTCAACCTCCTGACCGACGTTCTTTACGCTTACGTCGATCCTCGGGTGCAGCTCGATTAACCGGGCTCTCGGGAAACGGACGATACTTCGAAAGGGATTAGAAAGTGGAAACGACCGCTACGAACGATATGGAAGGCCCGAACGCGCTCCTGCTCCTGCAGGAAGGCGAGAGCATAGGGAAGAAGGCCATTCGCCGCCTCCTGCGCAGCAAGATGACGGTCGCGGCGCTGGTGGTGCTCGCCCTCTACCTCATCATCGCGATCATCGGTTATCTGGGGCTCCTGCCGGATTTCCAGGAGCGCTTCACCACGACTTATGAAACGCCTTCCCTGAGCTTCGCGAAGATATTCGGAACGGACCTCTTCGGCCGCTCGGTGCTCTACAAGATCCTCTTCGGCACCAAGACCGCGATGACGATCGCGCTCTTCACCACGGCGATCAGCATCCCGGCCGGCATCGTCTTCGGATCGCTCGCCGGGTACTTCGGCGGGAAGATCGACGCCGGCATCACCTGGCTCTACACCATCCTCTCGTCGATACCCAACATCCTCCTGCTGGTCGGCATCTCCTATGCGGTGCGCAGCGCGTTCCCGCAGGATCCCATGGCCGCCGCCGATCCGAACGCGCTCGACTTCGGCCTCGTCTCGATGTGCATCGCGATGGGCGCCGTCGGCTGGATCGGCCTCGCGCGCCTCGTCCGCGCGGAAGTGATGAAGCACAAGAACATGGAATACGTGCTGGCGGTTCGCCTGCTCGGAGCGAGCGACCTCTACATCATCTTCCGCCACATCCTGCCGAACGTCTTCCACCTCGCTATCGTAAGCGCGTCCCTCAGCATGCTGGGGGCGATCAAGTTCGAAGTCATCCTCACCTTCCTCGGCGTGGGCGTGAAAAGCGACGGCAGCTGGGGCATGATGATCGCCTATTCCACGGGCGAGCTGACCAACGGTATCTGGTGGCCGCTCTTCGGGGTGTCGCTCGCTATGTTCTTGATTTTGTATGCTTTAAACATCGTCGGCGACGCGCTCCGCGATGCTTTGGACCCTAAGTTGGTTCACTAGGTCGCTCTGGGGGCGCAAAGCGAGAACAAAGGCTTGACTCTCGCTCGATCAGCCTTACTCTTAGGGAAAGAGCAATCGGACCCCCGTCGGTCCTCGTTTAAGGTTTGAACAATATGGCTACATTTACAAAACCGGTTGGTGACGCAGATTTTGATGCCTCTGTC
>JASLCY010000141.1 GCA_030151925.1 Oligoflexus sp. | reverse complement strand
CACCGCTGCTTGCGCCGAAGAAGTGGTGAACGCCATCGACGGCCTCAAAGTCGAGAACGTGCTGAATACGTTCGGCATGTTCTTCGTCAGCTACGACGCTTCGCTCGAAGGCGTTGTTCCGGATGCAGACGCCAAAGGCTGCCTCTCGGTCGAAGCGGGCCTCTGCGACCTCGGTCCGGTCATTCCTAACCAAGACGCATTTTCGAAGTAATTTCATCGCGAAATATCCTCGAACCGACTTTGGGCCCAGACAATCGTCTGGGCCTTTTTTCATGAGGGCGTCTCGTCCGTCCCCACCGCTTCCTCATCCGTTTCCTCGTCCTCCACGTCCTCGTCGTCGTCATCGACTCGGGCGATGGCTTTCGCCGCGGGCGTGAGAGGTTCACGCAGGATCTCATCGCGCAGCGAAGCGGCGGCCGGGCTGAGTCCCGGCACCTTCGCCTGGACCAGCGAGTTCAGATAGGTCGCGGCCCGGTAGAAGAGGGCCATGAGATCGCCTTGGCCGAATTTCTCATCCTGGGCGATCTTCACCATCTGCGGCCAGGTCAGGCCCTTGGCCCATTCCTTCACCAGCGCGCCGCCGGCCGGATTGAATTCGCGGAAGACGTGGACGTCCCGCCTTTGGTTGGGCGGATCATAGAGCTCCTCGAAGAGCTCGACGGGATAGAAGTCCTCGAGCATCTGATCCACTTCGTCCGGCTCGAAGGGATATTCGTAATCGTCGGGTATCCTCGGATCCTTGAAGCGCGACAGGCATAGGCTGCCCATGAGTTCGAGGCCGGCGAGCAGGTTCGGGAGATCGATGTCGCCCCGATCGATCAGGAACGCGACGAGCAGGCCGCCCGACTGCGGGAAGTAGCGCGCGATCGAACCGAACGAAGTCAGCTGCTCGTCCTGGTCGATGCAGCCGATCGCATGCAGGTGGAGATGAAGGTGCGCGAGCGGATTGTTCATCTTGCTTTCGATGATCGCATGGCAGGCCTCGCGATGGGAGCAGCTGAAACAAGGCGAAGCCTTGTCTTCCATGCTGTACTGCGCATAAGCGTGGGCCGGGGATCCGCATTCGAGTCGCTCGAGCCCCAGCGCTTTTTTTATCGGCTGCTCACGCACCAGGTTGAAGGTCACCGACTTGTCGCCGAACCGCAGGAAGCTCTTCTCGTAGAAGTTCTCGATGTCGCGCAGCTTGAAGCCGCGGCCGAGCAGGCCGAGGAAGGTGGTCGGATCGTTCTTGAGGCGCGACTCGCAGTTCTCCCGGCGCGTGCCGCCGAATTTCAGATAGGAAGCCACCGAAGGCCAGAGGCTGAAGCCTACCAGGTCGCGGCCCCGGCGGCCGGCGCGGCCGAGCATCTGCAGGACTTCCGACTTGGAATAGGTGGTGAAGCCCATCTCGCCCGGACGGGAATAATCGGAGATCATCGCCGAACGCACCGAGAAGTTGATGCCGATGCTGAGGCCCATGGTCGCGACGCAGAAACGCAGCTGCCCGGCCTTCACCAGGTTCTCGACCGCGCGGCGGGCCTGCGGCGCGAGCCCCGAATGGTGATAACCGATGCCGTGGATGAGTATGGCCCGCTTCAGATTCGGGTTGAAGTACTTCAGCGGATCCTCGTCGGGATTCGCGGCCTCGCGTTTGAGGAAGTCGTGGATCTCCTGCGCCTGATCGCGGCCGATCGCCGGCACGTGGCGGCACATCTCCATCGCCAGGTTCTCGCACGAGAGGCGCCGGCCCGCATAGAGGATGGCCGGCGTCAGGCCCAGCGCCGGGATCGAGCTCAGGCGCCGCCCGATCTCGTCATGCTCCAGCGGAAAACGCGCGGCGTTTTTATCCACGGTCTTCGGCATGACGTGTTTGATCTCGTCGGCCAGCAGCCACTGCTCCTGATAGAAGATCAAGTCCACGAGCGGCACGGGGCGCTCGGTGACTCGGATCAGGCGGCAACGGCGGTTCGTCAGCGTCTCGATCCACGCGCAGAATTCATCGGCGTTCTCCACCGAAGCGGAGAGCAGGAGGAGCTGGCACGAGGGCGGCGTGAGGATGATGGCCTCTTCCCAGGCGCTGCCGCGGCTCGTGTCCTGCATGAAGTGGTACTCATCGAAGACCACCAGCGAACGGCCGAGGTCCGGTTCCACGCCGAGCAGCGAATTCCGGTAGGATTCCAGGGTCGCGACCACGATAGGGGCGTCGAGGTTCTCTTTGATGTCGCCGGTCGCGATGCCGACGTTCGCGCGGCCGAAGGTGTCGCTGAACTCCTTGAGCTTATCGTTGGAAAGGCTTTTGACGGGAGTCGTGTAAGCGGCGCGGAACCAGGGTTCGTCGACGTTCAGCTCGAAAAAGGCTTCGACGACCCGGGTCTTGCCCGCGGTGGTCGGCGCGTCGACGATAACGTGCTCGCCGGCGATCAAGGCGTCGTAGGCTTCGCGCTGCCAGGGATCGAGCCTGTCCATCAGCGGGATGTTCGCGGGCGGAGGATTGCGCTGCGCCTTCTCCTGGGCGACCTTGGCCGCTTCGATCCAATGTTTGAGCGCCTGGTCGGTCTTCAGTTTGGCTTTGGTTATCTCCTCGCGCTGCTTGGGCGTCGCGAGTTGATCGCGATACTGGACTTCCGGCCCCGGTCCGCGATGCGAACCGAACCTGCGTGGTTTGCCGTCGCGGCCTCCGCGCTCTCCGCCCGAGCCCCGCCCTTCATTCGAACCGCGTTCCCCGCGCGGCCCCCGGCCTTCGCTGCGTTCGTTGTCCCTATCGCGGCCCCCGCGGCTCTTGCCGGAACGTCGTTCACGTTTGCTCATCGCTCAAGACCTCATGCTCGCTAGGGTGGCTTCGACGCGGAGGACCAGTTCCCCCTTATCGCAGTCGGTATCGATCGTACGGTTCGCCAGGCGTTTCTTTTCCTCGGGATCCATCTGCGCCGCGAGCATCGCTTCCGCCTCGGCCGCGGTGCAATGATCGCGGGCCATCAGCCGCGCGATCTGCAGCGGGCGGGGGCAATGCGCGACCCACACCTCCTTGAAATCGCGGCTGCGGTCTCGTTCAAAAAGCAGGCTGGCTTCGTAGAACCAGAACCGCGGCCGATCGAAGAGCTGGTGGTCGCGCAAGACTTCGGCGGTCAGCACGCCGAGCCGCTGGTGGATGATGCCTTCAAGTCTTTGGCGCTGGTTCGGATCAGCGAAGACGATCGATCTCATCTTGACCCTGTCCATTTCGCCAGCGGCATTGAGGATGTCTTCGCCAAAAGCAAGAACGACTTCTTTGAGCCCTTCGCTGCCTTTCGCCACCGCGAGCCGTGAGATCTGATCGGCGTCGATGACGACGAAGTTCTTCTCGCGCAGGATGCTCGCGACCGTGGATTTCCCCGAGGCGATGCCGCCCGTGAGGCCGATGCCGTAAGTGCGGCAGAGTTTTGCAAAATCCATGAGACCTCCCTCTCTCCGCTTATACCACAGAACTCGATTCTTACGAAAAAATTACCCGGCCCGGGACCCCGAATTATCTCCTCATTCTCAGTTCTTACGGCCGTCCACCCCATCTGGCTAGAGTTTGGACGGCCAGGAGCCGATAAAGGACTTAGGAGGCTATGCGCTATGAAAAGGGTGCTCATCATCGCGATGATGCTTACGGCTTGCAGTTCCAGGCCGGGCCGCCCGCATTTCTGGGGTAAGGACGGCTCCCAATACGACTCCGCCGGCGACAGCCAGGCCGCGGGACCGGATGCCTCGCTCCATATCGTGGACTCGCGCTCCAACCTTCGCATGAACAGCGTCGAGGTCCTGATCAACAAACTGAAATTCGTCGCCGGCCTCGATGAGAAGGCCGATGCCATCGAGCTCGCGCGGAAGTCCTTCGCCCTGCTCGGCGGCTACGACTATTCCCAGGGCATACTCCCGGAGAATCTATGGAATCCGGATAAGATGAGCGCCTGGTACAAAGTCGTCGATACGGTTTGCCAAGACTCGAAGCTCGTGGCCCGCCTGCAAAAAAGCGGCGGGGAGAAGGAATTTCTCGAAGCGGCCTATGGCCGTGACCAAACCGCGGACGAGGCGAATCTGCTGACAGGCTTGAAAGCGACCGGCGCTCACCGCGCCCGCATCGTTTGCTCGATCGTCCTCAGCTCGGGGGAGTTCGTATCCTTATGAAGACTCTCATCGCCATCCTCGTCCGGCTCGGCCTGGCGCTCGGTTTCCTGTTCAATCCCGGTTATGCCCGCGCGGATTCGACCTCCAACGTGCAGGATTACGCGCGGCAGATCGTAACGCAGCTGGCCGGCCGGCCCTTGACGAGCGACGAACGCGCGCTCATCAAAACCAAGGGCGAGGCGGCGCTGCCCGTCCTGCTCAATACCTGGCTCGCCGATCCGTTCTTCGCGACGGCTTTCCGCGCTCGCATCGAAATGCTCGTCGGCAGCAGCGGCAAACGCGATGACGTGGACTTCAACCTGCCCGGCAACCTCGCCAAGTACGTCGTCGATAATAAACTGCCCTTCGGCGCCATCCTTACGGCCGATTTCTGCGTGGACGAAAACGGTTCGAAGGTCATGTGCGATACCGGAGCGCCTTTCGCGGCCGGCGTGGTCGCGACCCGCGGTTATCTCAAGGGCCATGCGAGCCGCTTCAACCTCAGCCGCGCCAATGCTTTGATGAACGCCTTCGCCTGCACGCATTATCCGATGAGCGACAAACTGCAGCCGCGGATGGAGAAGGAATCGCTCGTCCCCAACTTCCGCATCGCGAGCGAGGCGGAAGCCAAAGCCGCGGGCGCTACGGGCTTCGGCAACGGCTCGGCCTGTTATACCTGCCACGGCCAGTTCTCGGCGCACGCGCAGTTCTTCATCAAATTCGACGCCGAAGGCATCTACCGCGCGGACGCGACCGGCAAGCAGTCGGAGACGCTGGAGTTCGGCAAGTCGGACGACGGCCTCTACGCTTCATCCCTTCGGCGAGGTTCGCGCCGTCGGTACCGAAGATATTGCCGCTTTCGTCCCTCGCGCG